>NZ_JARJHD010000019.1:0-28302 GCF_030441955.1 Enterococcus spodopteracolus
GCTTTTAAGTAGCCAGTTTTTACACTTTTTATACCCATTTACTACCCAAAAGCTTTCCTTTTTATACCTTTTTTATACCAATCAACTACCTAGCAAATGATTTATTATGATAGTGTCGAAAGATTAGTAAACAGGAAATCGACAAAAACAATTTGAAGGGAGGAAATCTCCCTCATCGTTGTAATTAAGCTTCGATAGACAGCAACAAATAAAAAATAAATGAAAAGGATGTGTAAAAGCTTCTGTGGATTGTTCGACGTTTTTTTTCGATTGGTTGCTGTCATTGAATTTGTGAATCGGAAGGATAAAAATGAACTCTATTCAAAATAAGATAAAAACTTGTTTAATTATGTCTATAATAAAAATTTTGAATTTATGATAATTTTGTTGAACGATGAAGTATCTTTTGTTAATCTATTTCTAGATTATCGACTTGGGGTGTTTTAATTGTTAAAAATGAAGGATAGAGATATTAGGACTCTAACTTTAAATGAGCTTTATCAAAAACATGCAAATGAAACTAATACTAAGGTTATAAACGAAATGGGTTTAATAAATGGAGAATCACGAATTGATATAGCTGTAGTCAATGGTATATTGCATGGTTACGAATTAAAAAGTGAATCAGATAATTTATTGAGGTTACCTAAGCAAATTGAAAATTACAATAAAATTTTTGAGCGAATGACAATTGTTACTGATAGAAAATATTTAGAAAATGTAAAGGAATTAGTCCCTGATTGGTGGGGAATAATGATAGTTAAGAATGATAGGACTGGATTAAGAGAGATAAGAAAAGGGAGAAAGATAAAAACTCAAGATGAGGAAGCTTTGCTGAATTTATTGTGGAAAGAAGAATACAATGGATTAATAGATTTATTGGGCTACCCTAAAAGTTTAAAAAGAATGAGGAAAAAACAAGTTTTTGATATTCTTTTAGAAGATAATCGAAAGAGCATCATAAAAAAATACATTTATGACGCTCTTAGAGCAAGAAATTATAACTGTTTTAATGTTGAAAATATATGATGGTTAATACCTATTTGAATTGGAACTTGATGAGTATGGATTTCAAAAGTATTATCTGCGCATTCTTTTATTTTTTTGTCTCCCCATGAAAAAGATTTTCCAAAATATGATGGTGACTGAACTATCAATTTACATGTATCTTCAATAGTATAGTGGGTCGAATCAGCTCCTTGATGCTTAATTAACCCAGACTTAGCGATCATATACTCTGTATCTGTAGTATAAAATATCTTAAGGTACGTATTGTTCATATTGATACCTTCAGATCCAGGGTTAGGTTTTAAACGTACTGTGTAATCAGAAAAAGCCAAGTCCATAAAGGTATCTTTCAGTGTTTTATAACTAAAAAGATCATTACGAGTAGAAGCAACCGAAAAGTTACTATGGGTAATAGCATTTGCATCTTCTGGACATGATGTTGCTGCAAAAATGACTTGTCCTGATTGATTCAATTGATGAATAATTGAAGAGGCTCTTTGCAAATCATTAAACTTATTGTAAAAATCAACTAGCCAAATAATTTTTTGATTGGGGAACTTATTCGTAAATTTTGAAATTACTCCAGAAATTATGACATTGTCAAGTCCAGATGCAAATTTATATGGTTCAATTCTTATAATCACTGATTCGAAATTAGGAGAAATACTGTCTATAATCCAATCAGAATCATCATAATTAAAACAAGGAATATAGTTAGGATGATATTCCACTATTCTGGAATGAATAAATTCAACAATATTGTTGTTAACACTACTCTTCCAGTTAGAAACAGCTTGATCATCTAAGTGTGCAAAAGCAGTTGAATATTGAAAAGCGAAGTTTAAATCAGGAATTTTTGTATGCAGATATCTTCCGAAAGTATTAAAATCTCTTTCCCAGTTTTCTGGATTTGATTTTTGTGGAGCCTCAATTATAGGCAAAACTTCTTCTCCTAAATTTGACTTTTGATTAAGTGCTTCTTCTAAAGCTTTGACTTCTGAATTTCCTTTTTTTAGAATTGGATAATATTTTATCATTTCATATTCCTTTCTTAAAAAATTTATTTATAGTAACAGCGGACCACTCGCTGATAAATAAAATTATACACTATGTATAATTTTTCACAATGTAATAATGTCGCTGTGGCGGAAAGGGTAGACGCTATGGATGAGTCCTATATCTAAGAACAAAATAATAGATGTGACATTTTTGATAGTCTGTTCGATGGAAATTTAAGAAAAAAACTTTTATACTATTTGTGTAAGTGTTTACAAAAATTAAGGAGGATAGATTTATGACAACGATTATTAGCCCGCTTGCTACACCTTATCAATTTGAAGAGTTTGCTAACGATGGCGAAGAAAGATGGAATAGTCGAAATGACACTGAGATTACAACAGTTGTTATTCATCATATGGCTATGACTAATTATGATGGTGTACCTGAAGTTTGGCGTGAGCGAGAAGCATCAGCTCATTATGGTATAGGACCGGACGGAGAAATCAGAGCATATGTCGGAGAAGAAAAAAGAGCATGGCACGCTGGAAAAGCAAATTCTTACTCTATAGGTATTGAGAATTGTAATATTTCAACAGCACCAGATTGGAAAGTAAGTGACAAGACGGTAGACTCATTAGTTAAACTAATTAAAGATATTAATAAGCGGTATGGTAGAAAAATGAAGATCGTAGGTCACCAGTGTGCCGAAGGAAACTCTCCGTTATCGACAGAATGTCCAGGGCCATCATTGATTCCTCGCTTATCTGAGATAATTAAAAGAGTAAATGAAGAATAAACTATGTAGCCATCGTGATTCGGTGGCTTCTTTATTATATATTAGATCACTCGTTGAGTGGTCTTTTTATTATACATTAAAGGAAGAATGAACTCATGAAACAATACACTGATAAAGATTTTGAGGAAATGAAACAATTAAAGAAAGACTTTGAAGAAGTTGGTCAAGGTCAAGAATTTACGGTTGGAACTATTCAACGTAGATTACGTTTCGGAAAGGAACGAGCTACTGCTCTTTACAATGATTTGGTCTCAGGTAGAGAGAAGGCATCGTGATGAGAAATTACTGGTATGTATCACTATCTAATAGATATCCACTACCAAATGAAGATGATCCATTAAGGGTCGTCCAATCAGTCCAGATCAAAAAGAAGTATTCCATTATTGAGATGATTAGAGAAGCTACACCGAAAGAAATTGATAAGTGCAAACTTGTTTATTGTGGTCATGGTTATTGGAAAGATGATTATATCCAACAAAATATAGGGAGGTATTTATCATGAAGAATTTTAATGAAGCAGTTTTAAAAACTAATGTAAGCAGAGAGCTATCAAAAGCTTATAAGAAAGCATTGGAAATTGAGAACGGACGTAAGTGGGTAGAAAATCCAATGACTATAAATGGAGAAACTACTACTAATGTAAAACCAGTTTGGGGTGGCTGTTATGCGAATGTAGATATCACAGAAAGCAAAGAAGAAGGTAAAGCGGAATTGATCCTCACTTTAGTATCAAGGACTCTACCTAACTTAAAGGAAGCAGTTAGAAGTTATGAGCTTGATGGAATGGAAATTATTCACACTAGTTATTAGTCAATATATATAGGTGGTGATGGAAAGTGAGTAAGTTAAATCCTAAACAACAAGCATTCGCTGATGAGTACATCATCACAGGGAATGCTTATCAATCAGCGCTTAAAGCTGGTTATAAAGAAAACTACGCTAAGAATGCACAAGAAAAATTGGTGGAAAAAGGTGGAAAGGTATCCGAATACATCAAAGATAAACTTAAAGAAGTTCAAATTAAAAGACATTTATCTATGGAGGAAGCATTGGCAATCACTGCTTCTATTGCGAAAGGAGAACCGCAACGCTTTGAGGTTATTAAAAGAGATCCGCTTACCAACGAAATACTAGAACGTGAAGTGAGTGAATATTCAGCAGGATTCAAAGAACGTAATCAAGCACTTGAGCATTATTATAAAATTAACGCAGCGTTTGTAGACAAACAGAAAGTTGAGATTTCTGAAATACCTACTTTCATAGATGACATAAGCAGTGATGAAGATGGCTAGAAAACTATCTGAATTTCTTCCAACTACGTTTCATTCAGTTTGGAAAGCTACTTTGAATCAAAATATCCTTAATATAGTTTGTAAAGGTGGACGTGGGTCAGGTAAATCATCAGATATAGCGCATATAATTACTCAGTTGCTTATGAGATACGCAGTGAATGCTGTAGGTATACGCTATGTCGATAATACACTTGAGCAATCTATATACGAACAAATGAAATGGGCGATCGAAGAGCAAGGAGTATCACGTTTGTTTAAGTTTAATAAGTCACCTTTAAAGATCACTTATCTTCCAAGGGGTAACTATATGATATTTCGTGGCGCCCAGAATCCAGAACGAATTAAATCTTTAAAAGATAGTAAATTTCCATTTGCTATAGGATGGATTGAAGAATTAGCAGAATTTAAAACAGAAGATGAAGTCACGACTATTACTAACTCTTTTTTACGTGGGGAATTAGGTGATGGTCTTTTTTATAAGTTCTTTTTTAGCTACAATCCGCCCAAGAGGAAACAATCATGGGTAAATAAAAAATATGAGACTTCTTTTCAACCACATAACACTTTTATTCATCACTCGACTTATCGAGACAATCCGTTCATCTCTAAGGAATTTTTGAAAGAAGTTGAGGAAACTAGGAAAAGGAATAAAATTAGAGCTGAGTGGGAATATGATGGTAAAGCTGTGGGATCAGGAGTTGTACCTTTTGATAATTTACAAGTGAAAAAAGGTTCTATTACAGATGAAATGGTAGCTAATTTTGACAATATAAGACAAGGGCTTGACTACGGTTACGCAACAGATCCGCTTGCTTTTGTGCGCTGGCACTATGATAAAAAACGAAACAGTATATACGCCATTGATGAGCTTTACGAGGTGAAATGCAGCAATCGTCGTGCGGCACAATGGATCAAGAGCAAGAGATATGATTATCAAGACATCATCGCAGAAGTTGAGCCAAAATCAAATGCTGAGATGAGAAATGAACATGATATATCAAAGATAAGGCAAGTTACAAAAGGACCTGATAGTGTCGAATACGGCGAAAAGTGGTTAGATGATTTAGATGCGATTTATATTGATCCACTTCGAACACCCAACATAGCCAAAGAGTTTGAAAACATAGACTATCAAACAGACCGAGATGGAAATCCTAAACCTCGACTTGAGGATAAGGATAATCATACGATAGATGCTACTCGTTATGCCTTCAATGATGATATGAGAAAACAACCAAAACCAGTTAACGTCAAGCGGACGATCGAAACATATAGAAAACTAGGATTGTAGAGGTGATAAAGTGGAACAGAATATTCAGCTTTTAAGTGGCAAGCGATTTGATGATGAAGCAAACCTTATTTATAAAGTGCCGGTTAATCAATTACCGAAAAGAGAGATGCTGAGTCAACGTACTGGCGAAGTTGAACAGGTGATTGACTTTGAACACGAAGATGTTTGGAAGATGATTGTTGAGTTCATCAAACACCACCGAGCAAAGCAAGTGCCAAGGTTGCAGGAACTGAAACGCTATATGTTAGGAGACAACAACATCAATTATCGTCCGAACAAACCAGAAGGTAGATCGGACAATCGCATAGCAAGTGGCTTTGCAGATTTTATCGTC
Organism: Enterococcus spodopteracolus; assembly: GCF_030441955.1. Classification (NCBI taxonomy): domain Bacteria; kingdom Bacillati; phylum Bacillota; class Bacilli; order Lactobacillales; family Enterococcaceae; genus Enterococcus; species Enterococcus spodopteracolus. The sequence goes on from NZ_JARJHD010000019.1 coordinate 5,721, forward strand.
TCATTTAAGTTAGGCGTATTGCTAGGGAACCCATTGAAATACAGCGGGGATCAGGCGATTGCAGAAAAAATCAACACATTTGCTAGTCAATCGAATGAAGACTACCACAATCAGTTGGTGGGTCGAGATATGATTGGATTAGGTAGAGCGTATGAATGGATTGGGCGTGATGAGTACGGTAAGGAAACACTAGCTAAGTTTGACGCAGAACAAACGTTCGTAATCTACGACAACACCAAAGATCGCAACTCATTATGCGCTGTCCATTACTACAAAGAACAGTTTCTAGAAAAGTCATGGACGCGAATAGAACTATATTCAAACAGTGGGTTCAATTATTATCTGATCGCCAAAGATGATGACTTAGAAAATGCCACTATTGAAGATGGCGGAATTACTGAGAGTTACTTTGATTCGGTTCAGGTTAATGAATGGATCAACAACGAAGAACGTTTGAGCGATTTTGAGCGTGTACTTGATTCCATAGATGCCTATGATCTTTCTCGCTCTGAGATGGCCAACTTCCAACAAGATTCATCAGAAGCTTACTTGGTGATTAAAGGAAACCCTGATACTGCAGATGATGAACGAGGTGAGAACAGCAAGTTAGATGTACTCCAAGCTATGATACGAGCGAGAATGCTTGTTTTAGGCGATAAGAAGATATATGACGGTAATGTAGCAGGCGCTGAACCTGATGCGTATTATCTAAAGAAAGAGTATGACGTTGCCGGAATGGAAGCTAACGATAGTCGTACGGTTGCAGATATCCTTCGCTTCACATCTCTTATTGACTTTACAGACGAGAACATAGGGTCCAACCAGTCAGGGATCGGATTCCGTTTCAAGGGTTGGGGGTCAGACAACGATCGTAAAAATAAAGAACGTATGGTCAAGAAAGCCATTATGCGCCGTTTACGATTGCTCACTCACTCATGGAGCATCAAAGATGAATTGAATAAACCTCAAGGCTTGATTGATACAGTCAAAGCCTTTTTTGTTTCCGATGAACAGCAACAAGAGCAACTATACAATAAAGTAAACGAAATCCAAATTCAATTTACACCGAATGTTCCGCAATCAGATGAAGAAATCATGAAAGTTATCGCAGGAATGGTTGGCATCGTATCAGATCAAACGTTGTGCGAAATGGCTGAGCGCTTGACTGGTGTTCCGTTTGAAGAAGAACTGAAACGATTGAAGGAACAAGCTGGTTCTGGTGTGTTTGATAGTGACAAAGAAACTGATACGGAGGTTGAAGAAGATGAATCTCAAAGAACAGATGATGAATGAGTATCAAAAAAAAGATATTGAAAAGCTTAAAGAGGCTATCGCTGCAACGATGAAAATGGGAAAAACTGAGATGTATTATAGAGCAGATCAAATCAATGATGAGATTCGAAAAGAATTTCAAGAGGGTGGTTTTACTGTTGAAGACTACGAGGATAAGCATTCGATTGATGCAAAAATTGAGTTAGTCAGATTTTCTTGGTAAGGAGGATAAGAAATGAAAGACCGAAAAATAGTTGATAATATTCTAGGGGTTTCTCCCTCTGGAAGCGGAATAAGAATTGCTAGCGGTATCACAAAAGGATTTGAAGAAGGGCTAAAAATTCCTAATCCTAAAATCGAAGTTAATATTTCAAAACCAATTAATGAACCACTGAAAAATCCTTATGAATTTGTGGGCAGGATTGACGGACCGCCGCTAACCCAATTTAGAAAGCGGTGATTAAGTGAAATCACAAGATTACTTCATCAAGCGAGAGAAAGCTTGGCAAGAGCAACAGATTAAAGATGATAAGAAACGCATGAACGAGATCAAGAAGCGACTGCAATACGCTCAGGATGCGATACAGAAAGAGATAGACGCACAGTGGGACAGTTTTTCCAATGGACAGAAAATCACTCGTAGCGAAGCAATGAAGCGTGCTAACGAAATGGATGTAAAAGTATTTGCTCGAAAGGCTAAGAAGTATGTTAAAGAGAAAGACTTCTCGCCTACAGCAAACAAGGAATTGAAGCTATACAACCTAACGATGCGTGTCAATCGCTTGGAATTGCTAAAGGCGAATGTTGGACTTGAGCTGATAGCCACGTTTAACGATATGGATAAGTACTTCTCGGGAGAGCTTACCAGTGCTGGCTTGAAAGAACTGCAACGGCAAGCGGGCATCTTAGAAATGACGATCGCTAAAAGCGGTTATGCCAAATTAGTGGAGCAAGTGATTAACAGCTCGTTTCGAGCGGATGGATTTGCAACGTTTAGCGAACGGCTTTGGATGTATCAAGCAGAGTTGAAAGTAGATTTGGATAAGTTGCTTGTTCGAAGTGTGACGATGGGACGTAACCCTAAACAGTTGGCTCCGGAATTGAGTAAGTTTCTAACAGAAGAAGGACGAGAGAATACTAAGTTTAATACACAACGTTTGATGGTAACCGAAACAACAAGAGTTCAAAGCGGTGTACAAAAGGAAAGTTATCTAGATGCGGATATCGAGAAATATGGATGGGTAACCGAGCCTAACGCTTGTCAATTATGTAAAAGCATTGCCTCTGATGGTCCATATTTGGTAAGTGAAATGGAAGTTGGCAAAAATATGATGCCGGTACATCCTTTTGATAGATGTTCCACTTATCCGATAGTTGATCGTGATGCTTTTGAGAAGTCACTTAAAGAAAGAGGGTTATAACAGTGGAGAAAGATTCATTTCAAGTTATATCTGACAGATTTTTAGAAACGGCATATGGAAAAAGCAAAGAAGAAATTTTGCATTTGTGTCAAAACGATACTCAATTCAAAGAAGACTATGATGCCGTTAAACAGCATGTGGTTGAAGTTATAGAACCAATTGTAAAAGAAGTTTATGAGGCTGTTAGAAAGGTTATTGAGCCTATCGTGCAATCAATAACCGAATTAGTTCAGTCTAACCCAGAGTACTTCAAAGCTTTGCAAAACAATATGGATCAAAGTATGTTCCAGAGCGCTTCTATGTGAGAGAGGAGAGATTAAATATGGAGAACGAAGAATTAATTGTTAGAGCCATTGCTAACTTAAATCAGATTCTGCAAAACGAAAAAGTGCTAAGAGTATCCGTTGAAACTGATAGCGAATGGGAAGATGGTATTAAATCTTTTGATATCAGTGTGAAATATCTGCCTTCGGATAATGTAAATGAAGTCCAATAACGACTTTTTATTATGCCTTCTTCCTGCTTACAGGCACTAAAGAGAAAGCTGTTCCGACTGACTGGCGTAACTAGTTAAATTATCGGGTAACGGCGTAACCGTGGAGGATTAATCATGAAGAAAAAACGTTTATTAATGCCTATGAACCTACAATACTTTGCTGGAGAAAAGGATAATGATGGTAGTGAACAAGGTGCTGATGATTCTGGACAAGGTAAGCACAAAGAAAATACCGACAATGATAATCAAGATGGCAAAAAGGAAGAAACTGGCAAAACATTTTCTCGTGACGATGTAGCAAAAATGATCGCTGCTGAAACAAAGAAGGCAGTCACTGCTGCTGAAGAAAAATGGCGTGCTGAAAAAGATGAAGCTGCAAAACTTGCCGAAATGGACGATAAGGAAAAAGCAGATTACGAGAAGCAACAACTTGAAGCGAAGTTGGCTGAATATGAACGTAAAGAAGTGCTATCCAAGATGTCTGAACAAGCGAGTGAGATGCTGTCTGAGAAAGGCGCTAAGCCTACGAAAGAAATGCTTCGACTTATTGTGTCGGAAGATGCTGAAACTACGTCAAGTAACGTTAAGACGTATCTTGCATCTGTTGAAGCGGAACGTGAAGCAATCAAAGCGGAATATGAGCGCAAACTAGGTGGTCGAGTACCTTTAGATGGTGGAACCGGCGGATCGGTACAAGGTGAATACGGCAAGCAATTGGCGAAAAAAGCGACAGTAGAAACGCCAAAGCAAACTTATTTTAAAAATTAGGAGGAACTAACAAATGGAAAAACGAGTTTTTGGTTCAAAAAATCAAATTTTAGCTGATGTAAGTAATTATAAGAGTTTATCAGTAGTAGTTGGAGCAACAGGGGCCACAGCAACAAATGGACAAGGAAAGAAATATATTCCAGCTGGTACGCCAGTCGGTGGTGGTGATCCTTTCACCGCCGAGCAAGCAGTTGTAACAGTAACTAACACCGCAGAAGCAGCTAAAGACACAAAAGGCGTCTTATTGCATGACGCTGTATTCGATGCAGGTGCTACGACTGCTAATGGTACATTACTATACTTCGGTACGGTCAATGAATTCCGTTTAGAAGATACTTTAACAGTTGTAGATGAAGCGAAAGAAGCGTTAGACGGCAAAGTTTACTTTGTTAAACGCAATAAATAAGGAGGAACCGAAGAATGAAAGTGAAAATCCATAAAGAAACATTAATGAAAATGAATTTACAGTACTTTGCAACGCTTAATATCTTTGACCTAGTGCAAGCACCAAACATTGCCACTTATTGGGCAGAACGAGCGAATGAGCAACAGCCTTATCTCGGCGAAGAGTTGTTCCCTGCTGATAAACAACTAGGCATGAAGTTGTCTTGGTTGAAAGGTAAGACTGGCTCTCCAGTAGCTTTGCGTCCTTCTGGACTAGATGCTGATGTAATCCCTCGTGGACGCGAAGGATTTGAAGAATTGATCCAAAAAATGATTTTCTTCAAAGAGTCTTACTACATTGACGAAGAGTTGCGTCAAGAATTGAATATGATTAATCAAACAAACAACTCTGCATATCGTGATGTCATTTTGAATCGGGTATTCGATGATGTAGCAGACTTGTTGCGTGGTGCTGCAGTACGTCGTGAGATCATGCGTATGCAACTATTAACTACAGGTACAATCACAATCAAAGAAAATGGACAAGATCATGTAATCAAATATGATTTACCAGAAAACCACAAAGGAAATGCTGCGGTTTCGTGGAGCGATGTTGAAAATGCTGACCCAGTAGAAGATATTGAAAAAGCTATTTTTAAATTGAAAGAAGAAGGTGTGAATCCAGCTCGTGCCATTATGAATAGTAAGACTTTCCGCTATTTACGTCAAAATGCAGCGATTAAAGCGACTATTTTAGGTAACAATGCTAATGCTCAAGCGGCTAAATTATCGAAACAAGCTTTGCTGGATTACATTTCCGAAGAGCTTAACTTAGAAATCGTGATTTACGATAAAGTTTACACTGATTCAAATGGTACGAATAAATTTATTCCAGATGATACATTTGTTCTGTTGCCAGCTCAAACATTGGGCAAAACATGGTTTGGTACTACTCCAGAAGAATCTGACTTGATGTCTAACTCTAATATTGCAGATGTTTCCATTGTTGATACAGGCGTTGCAATCACAACTATGAAGAAACCTGATCCAGTCAATGTTGAGACAAAAGTTTCTATGATCTCGCTTCCTTCTTTTGAGCAAGCAAATGCTGTGTACATTCTTGAAACAATTCCGAAAGGGTAAGGTGATTTAGTATGGCCAAGTATAAAGTAGTTAAAGTGTTCAAAGACGTTCACACGAAAGAAACTTACAAATTGGACCAAGAAGTTGATTTGACGAAAGAACGAGTTGAGGAAATCGAGAAGAATCTTGAAGCTTCTGGCGGTGGATTCTTGGTACCGATTGAAACTGATGATAAACAAGAAAAAAAATCAACGAAATCATCTAAAAAGAAAGGTTAGTCACTCGGCTAGCCTTTTTATTTTTGAAAGGAGGCAGTCATGAACGAAACCTTAGAAGAAGTGAAACGGTCGCTCGAAGTTGATAACGAAGAACTGGATAAGCAACTTGCTGACTTCATCAAGCGAATTTCAAACCAGTTATGTGTGCGTTTGGGCTTCTTAGAGAGTGTTCCCGCATCTTTAAACTATATCGTAGTTGAATGTACGATCAAACGATTTAACCGCAAAGGTAACGAGGGGATGAGCTCGTATGGGCAGGAAGGGGAGTCAATCTCCTACGGAAAACTTTTAGATGAGTTTGAAGATGACATATCAGCATATAAAGAGAAGCAAAGAGAGAATAGCATTCCTCGTAGAGGGGTGGCTAGGTTCTTATGAGATATGACACAGAAGTAACTTTTGTTATCGAAAAAGATGGCTATTATGATCCTGAATTGGGCGAACATGTCGAACCAACTTTAGTAAAAACAGTCAAACTAGGTAATGTTACCGATTTAGGAACTGACCGATCAAAGACTTTGTTTGGAGATATCAAACAAGGAGCTAAAGTCATTCGCTTGCTTAGACCTTATACAAAAGAATGGGATTACGTTTTAATTTTTAACAAGTTAAGGAGAAAAAACGAGAAATTTGAGATTATCACTGAGCGTAATCTTCGATTGAAAAATACTTTTATTGTTCAGGAGGTGGCTTTTGGTGGTTAGGAAGAATGTATCACTTAAAGGTGTTAGCGAGCTAACTAAAAAACTAAAGGCTAATACGAATTTAAAAGAAGTAAAGCAGGTTGTTAAGCAGAACACAGCGGAATTGACACAAGGAGCGCAGCGTAAAGCGCCAGTTGATACCGGTAACTTGAGACGATCGATCAACATGGATTTGAGTGATGGTGGTTTAACAGGGAAGGTGAAGCCAACCGCTGATTATGCACCTTATTTGGAATACGGCACAAGGTTTCAGTCGGCTCAACCATTCATGCGACCAGCTTTCAATAAACAGAAGGCGAAGTTTAAATCAGATATGGATAAGTTGGTGGAGTAGATGAAGACAAGAGAACAATCGATCTTTGATGAAATGTTCAAACGCTCGCTTGCATTGGGTTACCAAACCTATGATTACAAGCCAGCAAGCTCTGCAAGCTATCCTTTTGTTGAATTCGAAGATACTCAAACGCTTCACTCTACTACCAAATCTCATATCTTGGGAAATGTAGTGATTGTCATTTCTGTATGGGGTTTGCACACAAAGCGAAAACAGGTGTCTGAGATGGCGTCTGCTTTGTTTGAACAAGCGATGCAAGTGAACGCATCTGGCGTTTATTCTTGGGCGTTAGACACCAATGCAAGCGACATACAGACAGTAACAGATACAAGCACAAACACACCGCTCAAACGAGCGATTATTGAAATTAATTTTAGATGTATAGGAGGAATTTAAATGCCAGAGGCTAAACAGGGTATTGATTTAATTTTGCTTTACCGAGTTAAAAGTAAAGCAGAACAAGAAGCAGCTTGGAAGATGGCTTTCCAAACGGATCACGAAAACAGCAAAACACGAAGCGCTGATACAACGGCAACAAAAGATGGCGTCTCTATTAACTTAGGCGCAATCGAGTACACTCTAACTGGTACGTCAATTGCGACCAAGGGCGATGACCATATCGACGAAATGGATGATGCATTTGACAACGGCGAAATCATCGAAGTATGGGAAATCGACAAAGCAGAGAAAGGGACTGGCGAGAATGATAAGAAGTATAAGGCAAAGTATGCACAAGCATACTTAACCAGTTTTGGTCAGTCAGCTGGGGCAGAAGATGCAGTTGAGCTTTCACTTGAATTCGGAGTGTTCGGACGTCAGCAAAAAGGCTATGCCACTCTGACAGACGATCAAGCAGAAGTTGTTCAATACGCCTTTACAGATACAACAAAACAAACACCAGAAGGTTAAGCACTCTTGATTGAGTGCTTTTATTTATAGGAGGATGAATTAATGGAATTAACAATTAATGGTAAAGAGTACTCATTTAAATTTGGCGTGAAATTTGTTCGTGAAATAGATAAAAGAAAGCCTTTCGAACGTGAAGGGATTCAATTTGGGTTAGGGTTGGTTGCTAGAGTTTTGCCTGAGTTACAAGCGACAAACGTAGCCACTTTATCAGACGTTCTTTATATGGCAAACCAAACTGAAAGTCCAAAAGTAAAACAATCTGAATTAGATGATTTCATTGACGATCACGAAGACATCGAGGCTTTGTTTGATGAAGTGATTAAAGAGTTAAGAGAAAGCAATGCGGGAAAGTTAGCAATGCGCCAGATGGACGAAAACAAACCGAAACAATAACATCTGCTGAAATGTACGAAACTATTCTTATTAACTCATTTCGTTTTTTAGGAATGTCTGATATTCGGCAGATTGAGCTGATGACTCCTTATGAGTACGGAATTCGTATGACAGCTTATCAATTGAAAAAACTTGACGTGCAAGAAGAACTACATTATCAAGCATGGGTTAATCGTAAAGTAAAAGCAGAAAAGAATATAGGTACAGAGAAAAAGCCTAAAGTAGTTCCAGTATTTACGAAATTTGAAGACTTTTTTGACAAAGAAAAACTTGAAAAAGAGATTCTCGGAATAGAAATCCAAGAAGTAAAGCAATCACCTAAACAAACAAAGCTTTTGAAATTAATGAAAAAAGCTAACTCCTGAAGAAAGGAGGAAAAACTATGGAATCATACAGCGTTGAGGCAATCATTTCTGCAATTGATGATGGATTTACTAAATCTATGAAACAAATGCAAGATTCAATGGGTGGTCTTAATGATAATACTAAGAAAACAAATACTTCCATCCTCGACATCGCAAAAGGTGTCGGGGTTTTTAAATTGGTCGATTCGGCAATAGGAATGGTTAAAAATTCTACAGATGGAGCCATTAAGCGATTTGATACCTTAAATCAGTACCCAGTCGTTATGAGAGCATTAGGCTATTCTACCGATGAAGTTGACAAATCTATGAACAAGCTTACTGATGGGATTGACGGTCTGCCTACCTCATTAGATGAAATTGTATCAAGCACTCAACAATTAGCAATTTCAACCGGAAGTTTAGATAAAGGGACAGATACTGCGATTGCATTGAATAATGCGATGCTGGCGAGTGGTTCTTCGTCTGCTGATGCAGCTCGTGGGATTGAACAATATCGACAGATGCTTGCACGAGGAGAAGTAGATATGCAGTCATGGCGATCGGTTCAGGATACTATGCCGGTCGCTATGGACAAGGTAGCCAAATCTTTTGAAGATAGAGGTGTAACCTCTGTTAATGAGTTATATGATGCTTTGAAAGCTGGCGAAATCACCTTTGATGAGTTTAATGATCGATTGATTGAACTGAATGAAGGGGTTGATGGCTTTGCTGAATTGGCTAAGAAAAACTCAGCTGGAATTCAAACATCATTTGACAATATCAAGACAGCGGTTGTAAAAGGTTTAGCAAATGTTATAAGGGCAATTGATGACGGATTACAAAATGCTGGTCTAGGATCGATTGCGGAGAACTTTGACAAAATAAAAGATGCGGTAAATGTAGCTTTCAAAGCTATTACAGATAGCATACCACCAGCGATTGATGTTTTAACCAATCTATGGAACACGCTAGATCCTTTTATACCAACTATTTTGGCACTAATTGGATACTTCACAACATTCTCAACTGTCGTGTCCATTCAAAACAAAATTAATACGGTTGCGGATGCATACAAAAAGTGGACAAAGGCGACTGAAGGAGCTACCATAGCACAAAAAATTCTAAATGCAGTAATGAAAGCTAACTGGATTGCAATAACTATATCAGCTGTAATTGCATTAGTAGGAGCGTTTATTTACCTGTGGAATACGAGTGACGATTTCCGTAATTTTTGGATTGGTTTATGGGAAAGTATAAAGGAAATAGTTAGTTTTTCTGTAAAAGCAATCCAAAATATTTGGAATGGCATTTCAGAATGGTTCAAACAAGCATGGAACGGGACGACTGAATGGTTTAGTGATCTATGGAATGGGATTAAGGATGTTTCAGAAAAAGCATGGGCAACTATACAAAAAGCACCGGAAAACGCCGCAAATTTTGTCCGAGAAAAATGGAGTGAGCTAACTTCCTTTTTCACCAATTTATGGTCAGATATAACTCAATCGGCGTCTGAAGCATGGGAAAACATAAAACAAAGCACCTTAAATATAGTTGATGGGATGATTTCCAGCATCAATAAACAATGGGATAACTTAAAAAATACAGCATCAAGTATTTGGAAAGCAATAGCTGATCAAATTAAAAGCTCACTTGATTTTATATTGAAATATATAGGGCCTTTTGTCTCAAACTTTTCTAAGGTATTTTCTAATATCATCGATGCAGTAAAATCAATTTTTGCCGAAGTGAAAAATATTATCTTAAATACTTTTGAAATTATCAAAGCATTGATTGCTGCACCATTGCTGTTCATTATCAACTTAATTACTGGCGACTTTCAGCAAATGAAAGATGACTTAGACATGATATGGGAAACGCTGGTCGAATCGGTACAAAATATTTGGTTATCGATTAAAAATATATTCACCGTATATATCGGGACCATCATAAATAGTGCATTACTATTGTGGGATGGATTCAAACAATCGGTGATTAACATCTGGACTGAGGTTTCTAATCAAGCAAATATTATCTGGAATCAAGTGAAGTCATTCTTCGCCAATTTATGGATAACCATAAAAGACAATGCCGTACAAATGTGGACAGGGCTGAAGCAATCGATTGTTCAAACATGGGAAGACACTAAAAATAGTGCAATTGAGATCTGGACAAATCTAAAAATATGGTTCTTTGAAACGATTGATGCAATCGTTCAGACGACTATTGATAGTTGGACAGGGTTAAAACAAGGTACGATTGATTTATTCAATAATACAGTCCAAGGGGCAAAAGATATCTGGAGTTCCTTTAAAGAGTGGATAAGCAACTTAGTGACGCAGACAAAGGATGGCGTTGTCCAAGGTTGGGAAAATCTAAAACAAGGAACCATCAACATATTTAATCGTATGGTCAATGGTGTCCAAGAAATCTGGGATAGACTTGTAAATGCTGTTAACGATACCGTTGGAAAAGTTACTGGATTGTTTGACACGCTTAAGGAAATTAATCTGTGGGAAGCTGGAAAAGCAATCATGGATAGCTTTCTAGAAGGGCTACAGAATGCTTGGAAAGCAGTTCAAGATTTTGTTGGCGGAATTGGTGATTGGATTCGAGAAAACAAAGGACCGATACAGTATGATAGAAAACTTTTGATTCCGGCGGGTAATGCGATTATGGAGGGCTTAAACAAAGGTCTCACATCGGGATTTGATGAAGTTCAAAGTACCGTTGAAAGTATGGCTAGTATCATTACGGACACTTTTGATAATTCACCGGAGATTGACTTAGCTTCCAACTTGCAAAAAGCCAATAGCAGTATTTCTACTCAGGTCGAACATAATGTGAATATGGGTGGTTCAACTAAACCGGCGATATTTAATGTTAATGTAGGGAAACAATCATTCCGTCATTTTGTCGATGATATCGCGCAAGCGATGGGCGAAGGTGCAGAAATTAATTTAGAATTTTAGGAGGGAAATATGGAGAAATGGGAGAATAAGATGTATGGATTTAATGATACAACGATTAATCGAGAAAATCCTAACCGCTTCCTTCCTACCTCTGCAATGATGTATGACGGAATGTACTTAGAAGATCTTGTGGAAGGGTATCAAACACTGAAGGTTGAAGGGAGAGAGATGTTGTCTCTGGAAATTGAGCAACAAGGGATTCAAATCGGCTCATTTATAACGAATCAATCATTACCGTCTAGGACAATCTCTGTTACGTATAAGTTAGAAGATAACAATCCAGAAAAGCTTCAATTCAAATTCAAAGATTTATTAAATTTTTTGTATCGAACAGAGGATGTGGAGATCAGATTTCGAGATGAAAGTGATTATTACTATTATGGTCGTTACGCAACGGCAGATAAAGTTGCAGGTGATTCTAATTCCATTATATCTACTTTTACCATCTATTGCGCAGATCCGTTAAAGTATACACGAGAAGTTGTAACGGATGGTTATATTGGAAATACGATGCGATTTCCAATAACGCCAACCAAGATAAAGGTTACTTTAGAAAAGAGTAATGCTATAAGAATTACAAATGGGGAACAAACAATTAGTGTGACTAATGCAGCGATAAAACCAGGAGATCAATTAGTATTTGATTTTGCGGATGAAAAACTAATGGTTAACGATGAAGACTGGACATCTGTCATTGATTTAGAATCTGATTTTGAGAATTTTGTTTTGCGACAAGGTCAAAAAGTTGTCTGCAACAATGGAAAACTCAAAGTTTTTTACAGGGGGGCGACAATTTGAGCGAAACAGTCTATTTTTTTGATCATCTACAAAAAATGATTAAAAGAAAAAACAAAAATAAACTAATCGAAGTTACTCAAGAAAAGGAAATAACTAAGAATCAAAGTGAGCTAATGAAAGACGTTCTATATGTAACAGTGGCTTACGATAAAGAAATTGAAGATGCTCGGTTTATGGCGGTTCGTGAAAGCGAATCGTCATTTTCGTTGTATCGAATAATTAAAACAAATGATCCAAAGGAAATGTTGGAATTTACGGGGATTGGCTTTGCGCCTGATGAGCTAGATGGCTATATTATCAGAGATATTAGGCCAAGTGGACAGCCAGTGTCCTTGTTGCTAAATCGGTTAATGGAATTTACCGATAATAATTGGCGTGTTGAATATGTAGCCCCTACATTACCAGCAATCACTACCAATTTTTATTACGTTTCTGTGCGAGAGGCTTTGAAAGAATTACAAACATTCGGTATGGAGTTTTCTTTTCGTTGTTCTCTAAGCTCAGACGGAATTAAAGATAAATGGATTGAAGCGCATAAACAAATGGGGAAGCATTCGAATATGCGGTTTACTTATGGAAGTAAAGCACTCTCTGTTGTAAAAGAAGTTGACAGAAGCTCAATTGCGACTTCTATTATTGGCAGAGGACGTGGTGAAGAAGTCGGCGATGGTTATGGTCGAAGAATCGAATTTGCGGACATAGAATGGAAAAAATCAAATGGCGCACCTTTAGACAAACCGTTAGGAGAAAATTGGCTTGAAGATCCGGAAGCAACAGCAAAATTTGGTATTCCGCAACCTAATGGAACAATGAGGAAACGAGAAACAGTTGTGATTTTCGATGATATTGAAGATCCAACAGAGCTATTACAAAAAACTTATGAGACATTGGTGGATGCTTCCAGACCTTTAGCACAGTTTAAAGCTGAGGTGACAGGAAGTGATGTCATTGGAAATACAGTGACAATTCATAGACATGATCGTAATTATCACTATCGTACTAGAATCTTCAAAGTGAGAATTAACCGTTTAACTGGCCAGACTTCAATTGAATTGGGTGACAATTTAACCAAAGATGCACGAAGACAAGCAGCACAGATTTCGAATAGTATTTCTAATCTGGAATCAAATAAGATGACCTTCTACGAATCAACTGAAATCGGCAAATTTCAAGATGACATCATGCGTGGCGCAGGGAAAAATGGTGGTTCGATCCTTTTGATGAATGGTCAAGAAACTGGTATTTCTGACGGCAGAGAGCCGTATCAGATGGTTTTTATGAATGGTAAAAGTATTGATACATCTGACCATTTTTTAGTTATGAACTCAGATGGAATTGGTTTTATCGAAGGTGATTTCTGGACCGATGAATTCAAAACTGCATGGACGATTGCGGGTGTGTTTAATGCCAATTTTATCCAAGCCGGAAAGATTAGGGCAGATATCTTTGAAACTTCGTTCAATGGCGCTGGCGATCAATTGAAAATGGCTAATGGCATTATCCAAGCCATCAACAATGGCGCAAAAATTATGGAGTTGACAAAAAATGGGATGGAATATTTTTATGAAGGTTCGAAAGTTGGTGGCATGACCACTATCGGCAATCCTTTTCCAGAACTTATTCTTCCAGAGGGACAAAAAATTGAAGGAAATTCAATATTTTTGAGAACTGAAGGAAACAACCGGTTTATTGGATTATCTGCGAGGAACGGAACAGGAATCATCGTTGGGATGAATCAACTATTTATGATTCAGAGAAGGCTAGATATGATAATCGATCAAGTTCAAGTGACTGGTAGATTAGATGTGAAAGAATTATATGTGAATGGTGTAAAAATAGACAGTAATGGCGGAGGTGGTAGTGGTGGCGGGAATGGCGGTAGTTGGAATGGACAGTACCCACCAGAAATTACTTCGGATCGTGATAAACGCTATTGGCAAATTTGGGCAATGGCAATTGGCGCAGGATTCACACAACAAGCCGCTGCAGCTCTTTTAGGAAACGCTCAAGGAGAATCTGATGCAAATCCTACTGCCGATGAAGGAAATGGTAAACCAGGATTCGGTTATGGCGTATGGCAGTGGACAGATAGTACAGGGGCGAGCAGTGGTCGTGTATATATGATCAATTTAATGACTCAAGCAGGAATCACTGAAAATCCTGATACAATCACTGCACAGTTTCAATTGTTAATGTGGCATGCTCCCAATGGTCAATGGATTGCGACCAACGCTTATCCTTATACATGGACACAATTTATGAACCTTACAGATATCGCTACCGCAACAAGAGCGTTCGAAAAGAATTTTGAGCGACCATTAAATGATCACCCTGAAAGAGTCGGATGGTCAACTAATTGGTACAACCGATTTAAAGATTTATCTATCCCACAATCAGCTGGATATATTACGCCAATTAGCGCACCTGTTCGAGTGACTAGTGAATTTGGTTGGCGTACAAGCCCTATCACCGGTGCTCAAGAATTCCATAATGGCATTGACTTGGTGAATAACAATCCGAATACACCTATCTTTGCTTCGAGTGAGGGAGAGGTCATTGTTGCTGGGGCAGAATATTTTAGTTGGTACGGTAATTATGTAGTCCTCAGACACTCAGACGGTATTTACACGGGGTACGCTCATTTAAGTCGAGTAGACGTTTCTGTAGGGCAAAAAGTCTCACAAGGGCAACAATTAGGATTAATGGGAACAACTGGACCATCTACTGGGGAACATCTTCACTTTCAATTCATGGATGAATTTTATCCCTCATCCAATGCTCGTTTCCATAATCCACGTAATTATATTAATTTTTAGGAGGGAGAGCCATGCCAAAACATAAAATGGTGTTAAGCACGACTGAACCCAATAATAATATTCCATTAGTTCGGATCATTCAAGATGACAAAAATAGTCATACGTTTGAAGCTGAAATTGTTGAAGACGGACAGTTGTTACAGTTTGAAAACGAAGTGGTCTTTTTTAATGCGGAAATCGGGACTTATAAGGTTCGAGACAGAGTAGACACGGTCTTTTATGATAGTAGCCGTGTATCGTATCAGTTGAATGATGCCTTTTTGCAAAAGGTAGGTGAATTTAACGCTTGGTTTAGCTTTGCAAATAGCGATGAACCCGAATCAGATTTATTTAGTACCATGCGTTTTACTTATCGAGTCCTTCCAGGCATTCGAAAAAACATATGGGAAGGAAACTATTTTTGGGATTTACAAGAACTAGTTGATTACTATAAACGCTACAAACACCTTATTGCAGGTATTGTTGAGAACGAAGATTTTAGCGGATTAATTGATCAACTATCTGAAATTGACGGAAGGACAAATCAACTTGATAATTTCGCCACAGCTTCGAAAATAGATGCGGAGCAAGGAGTGGTATCGAATAAGTTTATGACTCCCCAGCGGGTTACTCAACAAACAAGTGCTCGTTTAGCAACCGATGAAGAAGCAAGATTAGGCGTAAACAGTACTAAATTAATGACTCCTCAAGCAACAAAAGAATTTTATGATGCGAACATGGTGACACGACATTTTGATATCACACAGTTAAGTAATGTTCGAGATGGCAATATTTATTTGACGCGTATGGGGGATCTCGTGGTCATGCATGGAAATATTCAAGCAAGAGACGATGCGAACGCTTCGAATAATGCACACTTTGCGCCATTGATTGTTCCTACAGGATTTAAACCTACAGGTGATACAGGATTAGCCCATGAAATTCCCGCAATGTTTGGTCCAGCATTTGGCAGAGTGCAGGCTGCTGGAAATATTATTCTTGCAGTAGGAATGAATGGTCCTCGTTGGCATAATATTTCAGGTTCCTGGACAACGGCCGACGAATTTCCCAGATGAAGCCGAGAACACGTTGCCTCGGCTTTACTTCGTGGAAGCATTAGAACAGTTACGTGAGAAACTTGATCCTAAATTATTCAATGTAGGTATTGTTACAGATTCGCACTTTGATGAAGGAACTTGGCGAACTCAAGCTTATCGATCAATGAAAAATCTGAATAATGTTTTATATATCCAAAATGATTTAGACGCTATTGCCGCTTTAGGCGACAACGTGGATAGCGAACATAGAGACAAATCAATCAATGTCCGGAACTTAGAACGCTACTGTGTACGATATTCGCAAGGAAATAACACGAATAAGTTTATTATCCGAGGAAATCATGACTCAGGTTCTGCTATTTTAGATTCGAATAATGAAGGAAATAACGTGTTTGAAAAGGATATTATGACTGGTGCAGAGCAGTTGGAAATCTTTAAAAAACATTTAAACCAAGAAGGTAAATTTTATGGGAATGGTCAGTATCATTACAAAGATTTTCATCAGAAAAAAATCAGAATGGTTTTTATTGATATGATCGATAACCCTTTAATTAGAAATCAAAATGGCACACTGAAATATGTCGATCAATGGAGCTATGCCCTTCAAGAAAGACAACTGCAATGGCTTGCAGAAGAAGCTTTAGGAACCTTGCCAGATGACTATCATGTGGCAATTTTTAGTCATGTTCCATTGATGCCAGAAACGGTCACGACAGACCCGATAAAAAATGGCGAACTACTCAAAGCGTTACTCACAGCTTTCATCAACAAAGAAAGTACACAACTACATTCCAATTTAAGTGATTTTGTCGTTGATTTTTCAGTCGATTTTACACAGCGAAAAGAGAGTCATTTAGTTGGTTTATTTGCTGGCCATCGACACGAAGAGTATTTTTATTCCACGAATGAAATGGGTGGATATTATTCAACGGTTTTTGATTGTGCATTTGTTCGAGATGATAGCAAATTAGGTTTGGTAGCAGAAGATGCATTTGCTGTGTTAGAAATCGATACAGCTCACCGAAAAGTTCGCATCCTTGGTTTTGGGCGAGCCACTGATCGAGAATACACGTATTAGGAGGGATAAAATGGCGAGAAAAAAAGGAGAAATTGTTGTACCTACAAAACCAGTCAGTCGAGCAACAGAAATCACTCACTTTACTTTTAAGTCTTATGATAAAAATGCTGGTTTATTACAATTTCAAATCAAAGATCAAGATGGTCGTCCAACTGATTTATTTGGAGCAACGGTTCGTCTTTTGATGTTCATTTATTCAGGTGATGAGAAAAAGGAATTTCCTATTTTTGATCATCAAATCATAACTGAAAGCTATCTAGAAGGAATTGTAAAATATCCAATCCCCGACATGTTACTTTCGTATGAAGGAAAAGTGGATGCGAATATTTATATTGATTTCCCTGATGGTAGCCATACGGATAATTTAGCGTTTACATTTACTATAGAAAAGTCAGTAATCGATTGGGATATCCAATTAAATGGTGAATACTATTTCAAGGACTTTCAACAGTTGCTTGAACAAGTGAAAGCAGAATCGGCAGGTGTGATTGAAGAACTACTTGGAGACGTGAAGGAAGTTGTTGATCATGCCAATGAACAAATAGTTACTATGAATGAAGAAGTAGAAAAACTTGTCGACAAAGTGAATGAAGCAAGTCAACAAGTCGAGAATCTCGGAAGATTCAAAAGAATGTATTCGAACAGTATTGATTTCGGTAATTACGACTATTCAGGAAACGCCAATCTGTTACCGAAAATTACAGCTGATCATTTTTCAGGAGGAAATGGAGCCACGGTTGAAGATGGGCCAGATGGCGAAATTATTTTCACGTTGGACGGATCTGCGCAACTAACTAAATTTAATACAAGCATGCGCTTACCTGCTCTTCAAAATGGAAAGAGATACACAATTAGCGCCGAGATTATGCTGCACGAAGGTTTAGAAGGGGATGCCTCTAATATTCGATTAACTAATACCTACGTACCTGGCGGAAACATCATGTTATCTACAGTTAGACCTTCTCCAACGACTACTAATATCTGGCATACGATCAGAGGTACGCAAATAGCAACTTATGCTACGACACTGCCTCAACAATGGTATGTGGTTTTACAAGACGTTACAGCTTCAAGCCGTATTAAAGGCAAAATATCGCTTCGAAACATAAAGATAGAAGAAGGATCAGTTGCTACACCTTATCAACCCAATCTACTTGTTGAACCATATCACATTTCCAAGATTCCATTGAATGAAAATTTAGCAAATAAAGAACAAGCTTTCCCGATAAATAGTCGACAGTATTTAGTGTATTCTGCTGAAATGATTGAACCATTTATTGCTAACCAAACATATACCTTAACTTTGAAAGGGACGAAATTAGGTCCGCAATCATTTAGAGTGTATACGACTGGTCCGAATAATACCTCTAACATTGGAGATATGGAAATAGTAGAAGGTTTAGCAGATACATGGAGACTTACTTTCACGCCAACATCTGCTAACTTGAATGGAAGTGTTTCACCAAGCACATTACAAATCTACCAATTTCCTCAAGCAACAATGGGGCAAGTAACGATTGACTCATTAAAAATAGAAAAAGGTGATATAGCCACTCCGAATATTTCTGAGCATAGATACTTTGGTGAGGGGATTAAAGATAGTGATAATCCAAACGACTACAGCTGGGATATCACTGAGGAATACATTGAAAGACGTATAGCAGATCATATTGATAAAAGCGAGAAAGAGCAAGAAAACTTATTTCTGACAAAAACTGAAGCATCGAAAAGTTTAATGGATTTAACAACTCCTCAAACAGTTTCGGCATTGAAAAAATTTAAAGGTGGCTTACTTTCGAATGGAATCAATGTGGGGGTTGAATATGCAGAGGCAGTAACCACTGACAAATATGATAATCATGGTGCAGTGTATTTAGGCGGTGGCGTATGGCTAACTTGGGAAACGTTGAGCTTTTCAAATCCATCTGGTTGGGGAAGAGGAAGTACAATTCGCGTTGGAAATGATGGCCATCCGGGCTTTACTTATCCAGATGTTCCGAATATTTTCGGTGGATACATTTGGATTGGTGGCTCGTGCTTGCCAGACTACACAGATGGCGGATTTGGCGCTTATCATATTACAGTGTCGAATAATTTCGATGATGCTCGACAACCAATTGTCCGGTTTATTGATTCGCCGACTACGCCTGTCAAAAGATTAGCAGTCAGGGGCTTTGCGCTAGTCTTTGCGCCAGCACCAACAACAAATAGTAAGGTAGAGGAAAATTGATTTTATACGATTAACTAGGCGTGCTCAAAAGGGTGCGCTTTTTGTGTTCAACAAATAGAGAGAAGGGTGGAAACATGGTGATTATTGATAATTTAGTTTTGTTGTCAGAGTTTAAAAATTTAGTCAGCAATGTCTATATTCAAATTTTTGTCTGGATTGTTATTGCAGATATTATTACAGGTATTTGTAAAGGAATTGCTGGAAAAGAAGCGAATAGTACAAAGGGGTTAATGGGGGTAGTGAAACATTTGTTAGTTGTGGCTCTTGTGTTGATTACTTATCCTTATTTAAAAATCATGAATTTTGAAGGTGTCGCCACAGCATTTGTTTTATCCTATATAGCGGTTTATGGGATCTCTGTCATTGAAAATTTGGGGCAATTAGGCGTTTATGTGCCGGATTTTGTAAAAGATCGATTTAGTAAGTTGAAAGACTCTACAGAAAAGCAAGAAAGTAAAAAACATAATTTAGGGGGAGAAAAGGATGCGGAATAAAGAAAAATTTCTTACTGACTATAACGAAGTAGTTAAACCAGAAATCCAAAATGACGAGACAGTAGTTGAGGATGCAGCACATACGTTAAACCATTCTGCTGAACCAGTATTTATTGTTCCAGCAGAATTTACTAAAACTAATAAAGATGAAAAATTTGTTTTCGAACAAAAGGACCGAGAAAAAACAGACAATCCAAATGAAAGTATGTTAGATTGGTTCTACACAGGAAGAGGTGGCAAATAATGACAATTCGATCAAATGGTGGCGGTCATGGCGGACGGCAAAGCGGGAACAACTGGATGGACCCAGGAGCAGTTGGAAATGGTAGACGTGAAGCAGATGTAGTTCGTACGATTACACAAAAAATGCAAGCAATAGCATCTGTAGCTAATACTAGTGATCAATCAGCAACTACAGTGAATCAGAATTTACAAAATCAAGTGAACGCAATGAATTTAGCCGGTAATGGATGGGCAATCACAAATCATTTAAATGCGTTCAATGGACAAGCAACTGGTGCAGAGGTTTGGTATTGGGCAGGAAATGAAGAAGCCCGCAAGAAAGCCGCAGAAGTATCCGCTGCAATTGCTAAGGCGCTGGGTATTGTGGATAGAGGAGCGAAAGCAACGACTAGCTTATTCGTCCACAGAAACACTAATCCGGGAGTCAATGTATTATTGATCGAATGGTGCTTTATTGATAATGCAAATGACATGCGACGATTAGATCAGAATATGGATCAGGCAATCCGTGCGGTGATGAATGTGCTTGGCTACAACACAAGCGGAAGTGGTAGTATTCAAGCGACACCACAGACACATGATCAAATTATTTTAGCAAGCCCACCAAAAACTGTTGGTAATTATGTAGGGAAGTTAGAAGTGTTTAATGAGTTACAATTAGGAATCTTCCGGATTGGTGCTTGGTTAGTGCCAATCAACGGTGCAGCTCATTTAAATCAAGGATATGTCTTCTGGATGGATGCAGACAATCCGGATGTCGAAATTGGTCGTTGTCGGTCAGCCGGTATTATCAGAGATGATGTGAATGCAGCCTATGGATTACCTAGTGGCCTACGATTTGGTTTGGATGGCACATTGGATATTCGTAAATTTGCAGGGAAAAGAGTCTTTCCGATGTTACGACGCACAAATGATCCGAACGGAAATACGATCAATGGACAAACAGTTGATATTCGTTTCCCTGAGTATGTTTTGACAATTCCTAAGCGATAAAAAATAGCCCTACGAGAGTAGGGCGGGTGTACATAAATTTTTGTTTTTTAAGATTAGCTATAAGAAATAGCTAAGAATATAGCTAGAAAGCTAACTAATTCTTGTATAACTTAAACTCTGATGATATAGTTTAGAATGTAAGCATGATACTTAAAGCGTGCAGATTATGTAAATATACATGTATATGCTGATCTTTACCATAAGGGGGGGATTGTATTGAAAAGCGCCAGAGAAATAGCAAAGAATCTGATTGCAAGATATGAAATCATATCAAAATCAACTTTCGGATCTAGCGAACTAAAATTGCAGAAGTTAATGTATTTGCTGCAACGTCAAAGTATAGCGATGACAGGCAGAGTATTGTTTGATGATTCTTTTGAAGGCTGGATACACGGGCCAGTATTGCCTTCTTTGCGTTTCTTTTTAGAAGAACCTCAAGAATGCGAGCAAGACACTCTATCGACTGAAGAAAAGTACCTCATTGACAACGTAATTTATGAATACGGGAAGTATTCCGCTTGGGAACTGAGGGAATTAACCCATGAAGAAATATCATGGAAAAATAGCCGAATAGGGTTAAATGATAATGATTATGGAGCGGAAAGCATCGAATTAGAAGACATCAAGAAAGATGCAGAAAAAGTTCGTATATATGATTACGAGTACGATATGTATCTAGAAGAGTTCGAAGAATTCGATGAGGAGGTACTCTGCTAGTGCCGAATAGCTCTCTTATTGGAACAATCAGAAATACAAGAATGCCATACTACGATGTTAGAAAAAACGAAGTAGCCTTCAAAGCTAGACCGGTTTTAATTATCGGAGTCGAAAATGATAGAGGCATGACTGATTTAACTGTAGTTCCTGTTTCTAAAATATCAGATAGTAGAAGAATTATAGAAAACAGTGATATAAAGTTAGATAAATCAATTTATCCTTTATGTAATTTAAAGGAACCTGTTTCTTATATTCGGACAAGTAAAGTAAATACAGTCAGCTCAAAAGACACTTCAAATAATGAAATTTGTAATTTGAAAGAATGTTACTCTGCTTTCTATGAAGAAATATTAAGCGCCGTTAAGTTCTATATTAGTGGTTTGTAGAATCAAGATGACATAAAAAAAGCCCTCTTACTCAGATTCAAGTAGGAGGTCTTTTTTTAGTTCTTCAATTAATTATAGCTATTCACCCAAATCCTCAAGCAATGGATAATCATTGATAACGAATAATAATTTTTATGAATGCACCAAAGTACATGACTTGAACAATAAATAAAAACAATACTTCCAAATAGTCATTGTCAATTTTTGAAGACTCTTAAACATAAGGAAGTGCAGGTATTATCCAAGTACCCATGATTGCAACGCCTAGTATTAATAGCGAAAATAGGATGCAACATATCATGAATACACTCCAATTCGATTGATCAACATCAAGTTTTTTTTGATGAATTATCCAACCGGTTGTAAACATTGTGAAACTAACAAAATATAGAATTAGAATTAAGAAAATAAAAATCACCTCAAATAATAATATAA
>NZ_JARJHD010000020.1:0-25306 GCF_030441955.1 Enterococcus spodopteracolus
CATTTGTGTCACTACTTTGTTTTTTTCTGGGGATCTGTTGTGATTGCTTTGGCGAATGGCTCTTTGGCTTTTCTGAGACTTTAGGACCACACGCTGCAAAACTAACTGTTGCTAAAATTCCTAGACACGCTAATAAAAATTTCTTCATATTGACCACTCCTATCATTTTTTTGGTACACTTAGAGTGTATAAAAAAGAATGAAATTAACTATGTCTATTTGCTTAAGTCATTAATAAGAAGCGCTTACAGTATTGTCACAGCGTTTTTTAATCATCCATAGATATGTTTAACTGATTAAGATTATTTATATTTAGTACGCTGTAAAGTTAAAAAAATCCATATTTTTACACTACTTGAACTTTTTATGAAATTTTTTTGGTTTTAAACAGTCTTCCTAAATTCAGTTTTTTATTCTATACGAAATGATTTAATAGCTCTAAACTTTTACAAAGATAAATGAGGAGGTTATTGTATTGAACGCTAATCGATTAAATGCTTCGCCTACACCGATCATCTTATTTTTTATCGGTGGATTAGGTACACTGTTTTCTTTTTTCAATCTAGCTGATTTTCTAGTTTTTGATGTAGGAATATTAGAACCATCGATACCAATATATGTCTATAATTTTTATCATATCTTATCAGTATCTGCTGCTAATCTTTTATTTTTTTCAGCCAATCAAATATATTTAGCACTAATTGTTCTTACAATCACGATTCCAGTTATTATGCTCTTAATAAATATTAAACAAAATAATTTAAGATCAGATTCAATATTTTTACTCCTATTAAATCTAATTTTTTCACTTCCTATCATTTACCTACTATTTTTTCTTTAAATGAGTGATTAAATTTCATTGACAAATGTGAGTGAAAAAGCTAATACAAAAATACGTATAGTCAAATTGACATTATATATTCTGTAAAACTAACTATATTATAAAAAAAAGACCTACTCCGAAGAGTAGGCAATAAAAAAACTGTGGTTAGGATTGTATAATTCCTTCGTTGTCTAAAATACGTATGATATAATTATTAAAGAGAGTATCGATATGCATGCTATACACTTCCCCCAGAAGTTTTTAGTTGTCGATACTCTCTTTAATAGTGGCGCCTACAGGTAGTTTAATCCTGAATTTAAATTATTGCAAACGCTTAACTTCAGTTTGAGGATTCTTAAGATTTGATCACTTCTAGCTAAACAAAAAGACCCACTCCGGAGAGTGGGCGGGTATTAAAAAACGAATTTCTTAGTATTGAGGATAACTTTAGATTACTATGATTTTATTTATTGTTCAAGTCATGTGCTTTATGTATTTCGCCCCTCAACGAGGGGCTATTTTTTATCGCTTTGGAATAGTCAAAGCTAAGTCTCTAAAATGGAAGTCCTGATGTCCACCAGTTGTATTTCCTGCTGAATCATTCGTACGTCTAAACATGATATAAACATTTTTCCCAACAAATTTGCTCATGTCAAAATCACCTTGCATGCCATACCGTAAACCGTTAGGAACTCCCAAGTGCTTGTTCACGTCATTCCGGACAATTCCTGGTACAGATACACGTGCAAGCTCTTTACCTGTGTTTCGGTCCATTAAGAAGACATATGCAAATCGATGGTTACCCGGTCCTTGCCAACCTCTAGCGGTCAAAATTCCTTTCTTAACTTCTTTCATTAATTCAAGTTTTGCCTGTTGTCCGCCACCGTGTTGTATTGGACTTTCAGTTACATAATCGTTATGGGTTTTAGGCTTCGAACTTGCTGTACCACTAGTATTGTAGCCAAGCACATTCATCACCGCACGGATTGCTTGATCCATGTTCTGATCTAATCGTCGCATGTCATTTGCATTATCGATAAAACACCATTCGATCAATAATACATTGACGCCCGGATTAGTGTTACGGTGTACGAAGAACGTTGTGGTAGGCTTTGCTCCACGATTCGGAATTCCCAACGTATCCGCAATCACTTTTGATACAGCTGCCGCTAAAATACGCATCTGCTCGTTACCAGCCCAATAGAAAACCTCAACACCAGTTGCCTGACCATTAAAGGCATTCAAGTGACTCGTGATTGCTACGCCTGATCCCGCCGCATTCATAACCGTGACTTGGTTCTGCAAGTTTTGGTTAACAGTTGCGCCAACGTTATCTGTAGAATCGCGTACACTGGCAATTGCTTGCATCTTTTGGGTGATTGTTCGTACAACATCTGCTTCACGTCTCCCGTTTCCTACTGCACCTGGATCCATCCAGTTTGAGCCATTTTTTCTTCCTCCGTGTCCAGCACCGTTTGATCTGATCGTCATTTTACTTCACCTCTTCCTACGTAATACCAGTCCAGCATCTGTTGATCCGGATCATCTGTTTTGGGTCGTTGCTTCTGCTCAAAATCAAATGCTTCCATTTTGCCAGTTTCTGTAAATTCAGCTGCCACGGTCACGGTCGTTCCTTCGATATTGTTAAGAGTGTGTGCGGCATCCTCGATCGTGTTCTCGTCATTTTGAAACTCTGGTTTGACTACTTTGTTGTAGTCTTCTAAAAATTTTCCTTTGTTTCTCATCGGATTTACCTCCTAAATATTTAATAGAAAAAGATCAGCCTTTCGACTGATCCTGTTCTTTATAAATTAAGTTTTCTGTACCTTCTTGACCATCACCATAATCCGGTGGATCAACGTCTGGTTTAACCATGCTGTTTCCTAAATCAAATAATCCACCAGCGGCTAACCCTGATACAGCCCCCGCCCATGCGTAGATTGCTAAATCTTGTGGTGCTAAGGTCATTGCATAAAGCACCCCTAACAAAATACCCGCAATCACATTGATCACGGGTAAGAGTTTGTACTCCTTCATTTGTGTTTTGATTAATCCTGTGACACCAACGACTAGTGGCGTAATAATACTTGCAGCAGCTAAGATTTCTGTCATGTTATTTTCTCCCCTTTCCAATTTGCTTAAAAATAGATCTTATTTGTTCCTCGATAATTGAGAGCCGATTGCTAGATTCTGTCTGATTTTTTTTTAGTTCCTTTATGGTCTCATTCAATTCACTTAGTGTATGATCCATTTTCGTGAACATCGCATAAAATTTTGCAATACCAAAAATCAATGTAAATGCCAGTGAAACAATTGCGATCCACTCAGCTACGGTTAATGCCTCCATAAGTCACCTACCTAATCCTCATTCTCTAAAATTATCTTTGACTGTTCCTCTGTGATCGCACCTAGTGCCAGAAACTGATGAACATCATCATCTGTCATCCAGCCACGATTGTACCAATCTTGAATTGTCTCAAAATTAAGCATGTTCTTGCCCTCCTTGAGTCAGTTCTCTTACTTGTTGTGACAGTTGTAGATTTTGTAACGTCAGCTGTACCACCGATCGCCCTAAGGAATCCGTCGTTTCTTGTAACTCCTCAACCTCTTCTGGCATTGCTGCACTCACCACATTCCAACGTTGTCGATTAAAATCAAAACCAATAACTACCACATGTGGATCAGTCGGTGGTGCTACTTCCGTGTAGGGATGGAATACGGTGCGATCTTCTGGCGTATATAGTGGCCGAAGATCTTGTAAATCCCTTGTGTCATAGATTGTTTTATGTCCTTCCATTTTTGTCATCCTTTCTTTTCTAATTCATTGACGCGTTGGGCTAAGTGATTAAACATATCAATAGTTGGGTTCGCCATCTGATCGATCGTTTTAGAGACATAGAGATCTGACAAACGAAATTCAACCGTGTACTCCAATTTTACATAGCGTACTCGAATTGTGTTCTGACCAGTCGTTTGTCGATCCGGTCCTCTTAAATAAACAACTGCTTTTCCTAAACTTGCATTCGTTGTTTCATTTCCTCGTCCAGTAACAAGTTCAACTGGGAAAGAGAGAGGTTCTGGCGTAGTTGCATCGTGACTAGTCATCTCTTCCCACGCTGTTCCCATATTCGCCGGCGGTCTTCGATAGCCGATAATTGGGTAAGACGTGGTCGCACTGATAAAAGCGTAGGCAGTAAATTGTATATTCTTGACCACTCGTCGAACGATCTGCAGTTCTTCTTCTCTTGTTTGTGGTGAGAAATAGGAAAATAATTCTGGAAATCGTCTCTTCATATCCCCCAATATATCCCACGCAAACAAAACAAACATACGCCCGTTAGATGTAGTACTACTTATGGCGGATATTGATTCGTCATCTAGTGAAATCCCATTATACTGTCCTTGAGTTATTTCTGTTCCCGCACCGGCAAAATTTGGCATTGCTGTAGTAAGATTTCCCGAGGCTCTGTGAACATTTTCAACAAAACTTCCTCGAATTTTCCCGGTAAAATCAAGCAACTGTTCTCGAATTAGAGGTTTGCCAAACATGAACTGTTCCAGTACTTGATCCACACTTTCCTCAGTTACAAAATCAGCAGCTTCAAGACGCTGTTCGATATCACTTAAGCGATCTTCGACAGCTGTTCTTATCTCTCCTTCGATTTCTTTTACCAACGCTTCGATATCGAATACTGCTAAGTCAGATTCAATTTGATCGATTCGGTTCTCAAACTCGGTCAAATCGTGATCAATTCCTGAGGCTTGTTCCAGAACCAAGTTCCGCAAATCCTCGAACCGCTTCACATAAAATTGCGCCATTTCTTCAAGATCTTGATCAAGCCAAGATTCTTGGAATTCCGTACTAAATGCCGGATAGTCTAACGATTGGCCATTAGGAAACTCCACAAAAACATAAATGATCACTGAGCCAGAGTACGCGTAAATGTCATTTGGCAACATCACATTTACTTTTCCAGCTGTTGGATCCTCAATTTTGATTGAGTCATCAGCACTTTCAAAAATAACTGACTGACCTGCAGTCACGAAATCAAAGCCCAAAATGACATTGGCCTCTGAAAGGTCCAACGGCTCCCCTTTAAACTGAAAGTTGATCGTCTTTTTTGCGACACGTTGGTCATAACTGAAAAACTCTGTATTGGTCGGTATAGGAGAAGAACGTTTTTCCGCCGTTTTGTTTAACGTGATCTCACTGGTTACGTAGAGATTTTCCATCGTCCGTCCTCCTTCAAGCTTTGTCTTCTAACTCCCACAGTTCTTCCAAAAATTCTTGAATCCCTTCACGGCAAGTCTTTTTATTCTTTTGGTATAACTCAGGCTCTTGGATGCTGATTGATGGTGACATTGACACCCCTTTATCTTCATCGATCGAAGCCGATAGATAAACAACCATCGTTTCATCAATCGTGACCTGTCCATTTACACTAGTACTTTTGTTAGTCTTTAACATCTTGGTTTTCCTCCTTTTCAAATTCGTCCATTAGGCGGTCGTAAATATCGGCTTCCTTACCTGAGATGACACCGTCATAGTTGGCAAGTACTTGTCCAAACTTCTCGAAATTTTTGGCGTATAACCCACTCTTGATCACGACCTCTTCATCTAATAGAACATTCATTTCTTGATAGAATTGATGGCGATTTTCCGCTTTAATTTCATAGCCAGTTTTTTCTTCATTTATGATCAATTGACCTTCAGAGTCTTTTTCCCCATACAACTCATATAATTCTAATTCTGATTCCTGTAGCCCCTTGATTGCTTCAATCAATGAACTTTTAAACTTTGACCGATGGCGGCTATCTGCAGCTTTCAACGCCATTTCTTGAATAAATAAAAGAGCAGCACTTAGTTCATAATTCTTTAGGGTAATCTTCATGCGATTTTCTCCATTTCTCGTTCTAATTTTTGAATACGCTGTTCTTGGCTTTCAACGATCGCGATCAACTCTTGATTGGTTTTCGTATTAAGATTGACTTGTTTATTCATATCAATCGACAAATAATGATTATCCCCATCAATGTTTGCTTGTAAGAAAGGTACCTCTTGGGCAATCATTCCAAACTGACGAGTAGTTGGTGGCGGAGTGTCTTTGTCAATTGGACGATAGTCTTGTTTCCAATCAAAATCAACCATGCGAATTCGCTTTGTTTCTTTTATGCCTGAAACAGAAGTTTCTTGGATATTTTCTTTCAAGCGGATATCGGATTGATTGGTAATGCTCCATCTATTCATGTTGATGTTGGCGTGCATCTGGATTGCAGCGTTATTTCCTTGAATTTCCATCACAGGTATTCTTTGTTCACTTGTTCCTGCGGAGTTGACTATTCGTCCCAACACTAAGCTATAAGAGTTTCTTGCAAAGTACGCAACACAAGTTCGCCCACTCATACTGCTTCGCTCAAAACCACCAATACGTGTGCTTTGACCAGTGAAAAATTCAAGTCGAAGACCAGTCATTTCCATAAACCGCACGGAGGTGCTTTGCCAAAATGCCAACGTCGTAGGCGTCAACCTTAAGCTATTCCCCATGTTGTTAAAGCCAACTTGAATGGCATTTGTCGCTAATTTATCCGCAGTCACAGCTCGCGCGACGATCTTATCAGCGGTGACGGCTCCGGCAGCTATTTTGACTGCTGTCACTGAGCCAGTTGCCAATTTGTCTGCGACGACCGATCCTGCCGTAATATTGCGCGCAATGATACCGTTTGTTGCAATTCGATTCGCTGTGATTGTTTCTGTCGCAATCTGATTCGCCGTGATCGTGTTCGTAGCAATCTGCGCTGCTGTGATTGTATTGGCAGCTATTTTTGCTGCCGTTACAGCCTCGGCGTTCAACTTGACTGTAGTCACGGCGCTTGTCGCAATTTTCTCAGCAGTGACAGCACCTGCGTTAATTTTTATGGCCGTTACTGCGTTCGTATTGATCTTTTCTGCCGTGATTGCGCTAGTTGAAATATGTCGAGCGATAATGGCATTAGTGGAAATATTATCTGCAGCTATGGTATTTGCAGCGATCTCGTTTGCGGTTACGGCATTTGTTGAGATATGTCTGGTAATAATCGCATTTGTCGCAATCTCATTAGCCGTAATGGTTTGCGCATTGATTTCTCTAGCTGTAATGGTGTTAATGGCCAAATCATTCCCAACAATGCTTCCAGCTTGAATCTGGGTTGTCGTAATGCTTCCTGCAACGATAGATAAAGCTTGGATCGTATTGGCTCGGATCTTACCACCATCAATCTCAACTGTGTCCTCCCATTGCCAATCAGAAAGCAGATCCTCAACCTCTCGAATATCTGCCATTGCATCATCGATTCGTTTTTGTGCGTCAAGGAAATTTTGTTCAGCTGATTTCAAACGCTCATCCAACAGCGGTAAAGAAACGTTGTTCAGCTCATTCAAAGCAAGCTCGTTATCGATCAATTTCTGCTCAAGTCCCGGTAACTTTACAGTGTTGAGTATATCCATTTCAACTTCGAGATCTTTTAAACGCCCTTCAAGATCCGGCAAAATGTTTTGCTTCAGATCATAAAGCAGCTGATCGTTCTCCGTCAGACGTTCATCTAATTCCGGAAGAATCCGGTTGTTTAAATCGTCCAAGATGCCTTCGAGTTCATCGAGATCTTTTGTATTTGCCGTTTGGCCAAACACTTCCGCACTAAAAGGACCAGCAACATCATGATGGTTGACCGCCCTTACTCGGTAGTACCATTGCAATTTTGTTTCTGTTCCGTGGCTATACGCGTTGACGTTTGTTTTTCCAAGTAAATTACTTGGACCCGGAACGAAGCCTTTTTCTTGCGAACCATAAATCTCGTACTCCCTGACCGTCAGGCCTTGCATATCCCAATGAAGCAGTACTTGACTAAAACCGCCATAGGCGACTAGATTTGTAATCGTGCCAGGTCGAACGTTGGCTATGTTTCCGGGTCCAATCACTGGTGGTCGATTGATCTGTTCCTCACGATCGCGATCCTGTTCTTTTTGGTTGGACCCCAATGTCGCTCTTGAATCGCCAATCTCAATCGATTCGTATTTATCTAACAGCACGTTCCAAACCGTCTGATTGATCTTCGCATTGACATTGACACCTAGCTTGTTAAAAGCCACGGTGACGGTGTCATACAGCTCCAATTGCTCGAGCAGCCTATGTTGTTCCTCGCCAGTTGCGCTATATAGATCCGCAAACTTTACTTTCAGATTCACACGAGGCAACCCGACCTGATTGCTTGAAATGTAATACTGTCCAAACTGACGAAGTTCCGCCACAGTCTGAGGATTTCGGCTGCTTAGATCCACTGTCTGTACCCGACGTTCCGGAAACTTGTCGACATGAGAACTATCTAGAATGACTTCCGGAAGAACTAACTCACTGGCACCTTCTTCATTTGCTCGAGCATAAGGTCGAATTGATGTGTAGGTACTTTCGATTGATTCTTCTTGCACGAGATCCACCAAGTTCTTGCCATAAGCTATGACAACACCGGTATCTCTTCCGCCGTTTCGCATCAAGCGAATTTCGTTGTTGTCGAAAATATATTCACCGTTGTAATTTTGAAGTATCGAACCTTCCTTACCGCCTAATGCTTCCGCAGCACTTTCAAAGTGGCCAACTTCGGAAAAGTCCATGGCAGTAACGGTCGTCAGATCGGTAAACACGCTAAAATCACGTTGCGGAACTAAAAGAGCACGCCACTGATTCAATGCTTCTTGCGCCGAAATAGCGGTGTGCTTCTGTCCTTTGTTTAGTGCTGTTTTTTCGGTTAAAAGTGAAATATGATCACATTTAATAGAAATAATGCCGTGTTGAGGTTTAGTAATCTTAGTGATTTCAAATCGTTGTCGCTTCGATCGAGTACCCGGACCAACATCAACTACTACTTTCTTCCCTTTCTTCAACTGAGAAAACAGTTGACCATTGATCGGATAGTTGAAGGCAAGATAAGGAAATTGATTTCTATGCCGTACAGCCAACACGCTGCTTGCTTCGTTCAATAACCCTAGACCGAGCGTGCTGTAATCGTTATTCGATTCATTGTAAAGAATTGGCACACTCATATCGCAATCGACCTCCATCTTGGTGTAATTGTTACCTGTGTGATTTGTGTAGTGAATGAAATGGTATTAGTTCCTGATCGCAGCTTCGGAACATGGTACCCATCGTTTTGCATCAAGATCGCACTTGATATATTGACTGTGCCATCACGATACGCTGTCCCTAACTCACTATCGATCGTAATCATGCCAGCACCGGCAGCTCTCAGAATTCGAAACTGCCGACCATTAATGGTCAGGGACGCATCTGCCGTCCCACTGTATCGAAATTGGATTATCGGCAGTGATGAAATCGATTCAGGATTGTCTAGTGTACGTCCGGATAAAACGGAAACAGCTGTTTGACCATCCAACCGATACATTACTGGCTTGCAC
This sequence comes from Enterococcus spodopteracolus, assembly GCF_030441955.1. Lineage (NCBI taxonomy): Bacteria > Bacillati > Bacillota > Bacilli > Lactobacillales > Enterococcaceae > Enterococcus > Enterococcus spodopteracolus. The sequence continues at coordinate 9,269 of NZ_JARJHD010000020.1, forward strand.
TGAAAAGGCAACGCTAAGTCAAAATGATCACGCCAGCGATCGAGAATTCGAACTTGCGAATGAAAGATGCCTTCGTAGAAGTATTCCGAATCCTCAGAAAAAAGAAGCCGACTGTATCGCTTTGGTTCCTTCAGCCAGTGCGTAATTTCTCTGACTTGCTGGAAAAGCGACTTGTCTGCTTCTTTCCTTAATTCCATCGGAAATGTTTTGATGATATCTTTTTCTCGTTCATTGTCGTAAATGATTGCCCCTTGTCGACCATCGACCTCATCAAATCGCAAATCTGATTCAGGAATCGTCAACTCCATCTCATTAAGGAGGTAGAGATTCTTGTCGATCGACTTATGGACATTAAATTCAAAATAGGGTTGTACAGCTTTCACTCTAATCTCCTCCTCATTTCATCTGCCGTGTGTTCTGCGAGTAATTCCGATAATTCAGCAATATCTAATTTGTCATTGATTGTAATCTCATCAAAATGAATATCGATATGCGGTGTATTATGGATCGTTTGGGTGGTGGTTTTTGACTCGCTCTTAACTGCTGGTAACGACAATCCAAACCCAGCATTACCGGCAATCGCCACCGACTCGGCTTGGATATTCGGCAAGACAAGCTGGGCACCTAAATCCTCAATGGCATCTAACGCTAAATGCTTGAATCGCTCAATCCCTTCGCCAATACCAGCAGGGATCCAACGTCCCACATCCATCTCCATCACTTTGGATGGCGAATTGATATCTAAAGCTCGTTGCATCGTTTGTGCCACCTGATTAGCGATGGAAGCTGCAGTGCTAAGAACTTGAGCTTGCCCGGCAATTAATCCATTGTTTAAACCGATCATAGAGTTTTGGCCAATGCGATAAAACTGATCAGGTAGATGATTCATTTGATTAGGCATCTGTTGTGCACCCTCACGGATAATGTCATTTGCCCCCCGCATCCCATCACGATAGGCCTGATTTGATTCACGCATAGCTGCTGTGGCAATCTTAGGAAGACTTTGTAAAGTTTTATCTAACTCCTTAGTTAGTTTTTCAAAAACTTCCTGCATTTTTTTAGATCCTTCATTGGATGTCTTGACCATCTCTTCAGTCATTTTATTGATTTCAGAAACTGCCCGAGGGGTAGTATCAGCGATACCTTGGCTTGTACCTTTACCTACCTTTTCTCCATGTTTTTGGTATTCTTGTTGATTCATGTGTGTGGAAATTTCATTCCCTGGTACTAGTGCAATTTCTTTCGCTGCTTTTTGGACAGCTCCTTGGCTATCCGTGATTCCTTTGGCAGATCCGGCACCAACATCTTGACCATTTTTATTGTAGTTACTAGCAGTCATTTCGTTGTTTAAAATATTTTCTGGAACCCTCGCAATCTCTTTTGCTGCAGATTCTACTTGTGGTTTTCCTTCACGTACACCTTGACTTGTGCCTTCACCAACAGGATGCCCCAGAGAAATATATTTATCGATCCCCACGGTTTCTCTAATCGTTTGTTCCGGAACATTAGCTACTTCTTTAGAAGCTTCTTCTACCGAAGTAATATTATCTAAAATTCCTTGCCCAAATTTTGTTGGTGGTGCTGCACCCATTGCGGCGTAGTCTGTTTGTTCTAGCTGAGACCCCATAACTCTCTCTGGCGTTTGAGCAACTTCCTTTGCTGCTTCCTCTACTTTTGGGGTTGCTTCTACCATCCCGTCCCCAATTTCTTCGACAGGTTGACGTCCCCACTGTGCAAAGTCTTGCCCCTCTGTTCCTCTGCGTAAAGATGCCTCACTTTTTTCTGGAATTAATCCAAACTTTTCAGTAACAGTCTCCGTTTCTTCACCAACAATATTTGCCATGCTCGCCATCGCTTGCTTCATCGTTGCATCCGCAGTCCCATTTAAATCACTAATGTGCTGTTGTGCTGTTTCTGGTAATTTACCTAATTCAAGATCTAAATTTTCAACAAACCACGCCGATTGTTCAGCTGACATTTTTGGTAGGTCCTCCATATGAAGACCCATTTGTTCCAGCAGGCTTTTTGTATGTTCTCCACCTAACTCCGCTAATGAACCGAGATTCAGCCCCATCTCATCCACCATTTGCTGTGTTTGAAGCGCACCCGCCGGGCCTAGCTTTTCAAGTTGCATAATAATGCCATCATCTACACCGGCCTTCGCCAAAATGGCAACATTGGTCGACCACGTTCTCATAGCTTCAGCATTTTTTTGTAGATTTTCCTTCATTTGATCCAAGCTTATTGCTTCTTGTTGTTCAATCTGCTGAAAAGCATTCCCTGATTCTTCTACCAGCTTTTTGTACATGCTATTCATAGATTCCAAGGCAGCTTGTTGTGCATCAGATAGAACATTCCATGAAGTAATCATCTGTGAATTAGCTTCTGAGACTGTCTCTGCGACTGCTCGTCTTTTCTCTTGCTCCTCCGTGTACAATTGATTTCGTTCAGATTGATTTTCAACAAGTAAACTTTGAAGTTCATCTTCCTTCTGGGACAGTCCTTCCAGCGATTCTTTGACCTTTTTCTTTCCATCCACGCCAGATTCTGAGGCTTCTTTCTCCAATCTCATACGTTCTTTGGCTACTTCAGTTAATGAGGATTCAATGTCTGCAGCTTCTTGATTCAACGTCTTTTGTCGTTCGGTTAGCCGATTGACTTCTTCCATTCCTTTAGAAGCTTCAATCCGTTTGTTTATTTCTTCTGTGGTTGCATTAAGCAGGCCTGTTTCTTCGTCGTAAGAGAGATTTAGACCAGTCACTGAATTATTCAGTTCATCAACTGTATCAGCCATCAATTTTTTATCCGCAGCTGATTTATCTTCAATTGCTGAGAGTCTTTGTAATTCGGCTGCTAGATCCTTGTTTCTTTCTGTATTCGACTCGATCACTTTAGCTTGTGATTCAAATTCTTTTGCACTGGACTGGGTTGACTTTTCTACGCTATCAAGATCGCCTTTTAATCCATCTAATTCACTAGCTAATTCTTTGGCTGCTTTTCGGTTCTCATTCCATTTTTTTGTTAGATATATAGCTCCTGCTGCTAGCCCTGCTAAAATAGCCCCCATGGGATTCATCACAGCTTTTAATGCCATTTTTGCTGCAGCTTGGGCTTTAATAGCTAATGTATGAGCTTTAACTCCTGCAATAGATCCTGCTTCGAGTGCCTTAGCTTTAGCAGCAACACTTAAATGAGCATTTTCAGCTACAGTAAGCGTCTTTGTTACTGTAGCTGCTGCTGTCTTAGCTCCAGTTAGCGTTTTAATTGATGTGATGAAGCTTCGTGTATAAAGATCTGCTTTTTTCACAACCATGTATCCTACAATCCCCGCTGTTAAAGAAAGAATAGCAGCGTTTGCTAATGGTGATACTTGTGTAAGACTGACTATTCCTCCGACAAGCGTATCAACAGCCGAAACAACGGGAGGGATGACACCAGCGATATTATTCAGCACACCTTCAAATGTTTTACCAAATCCTTGGATATTTTCTTTCATCGAGCCAAAACGTGTTTCTGAGAATGCCTCGTCCATAGATGCGATAATATTTGCTGTTCCTCGGCTTGTTGCAGTAGCCATATTGGCAAACGACCCTGCCCAAGTATCACCAGCTTGTTGCGCCATCCCAGAAACCGAGGTGAATTCATTCCCACCATCACGCATAGCCTGTTCAACCGTATCAAAAAACTCATTGGCACTAATTTCGCCATCACGCAACGCATCACGAATACTTTGCATACTCACACCAGTCGCATCTTCATAGATTTTCCAAGGATCTACTCCACGGCGAACCATACGATCCATTTGTGCCATGTTAACCGTTCCGGTTGCTCGCATCTGGATCATGGCATCCATTACGTTATCCATTGTTTCTGCAGCGCCATCACCATACATGGCAACTGCATCACCCCAGATTTGATAACTTTTCGTCGATTGTTCTAATGAACCATTTTGCATCACTAAGCGCTGCACGGTCTGAGCCGCACTATCAAGCATATAGTTTGTACCAACTACAACATCTCGAACGCCTTCCATCCCTGCCGCCGCTTCTTCAGAACTGCCAGTTAATCGGGTCATCGTATTTTCAAAGTTATTCAAAGTATCAATACGACCAAATGCACCATCTAATGAACCTTTAGCCATCGTTAGTGCTGTAGTTGCTCCTTTTGTGATCAACATCGCTGCACTTAGTTTGCCCACAGAGCCTGTTAACAAATTGGCTTTTGGCTCTGGTTGAGAAAAGGAGGTACTCATTTTAGCACCAGACTTTTCTGCTTCATCACCTAATGACATAAGATCCTTTTTCATCGCATCAACCGCATCACTGACAGTCTTCGCTCCGTCTTTGGAACCTGCTTCTAAACTAGTCGCAATGCTCTTTCCAGCCTTAGTTGCTGATAATTCAACAGGAGGAACCATCTGCGCAGAGGACTTTTCTATTGATCCAAGAGCGCTAGCTGCTTGCTTGGAACCTGCTTCAAACGAATCACCGATGCTTCTACCTGCCTTGGGTGACGTCACTTCAATACTGGCTAACATGTTACTGCTTGATTTCCCAATACCATCTAAAGCGCTCGTCGCCTCTTTGGCACCAGATTGAAAGGAGCTACCAAGCTCTTTGCCGATTTTAGGTGCAGAAGATTCCACAGAAGAAACCAAGCTTGTGACTGATTTAACGACACTTTCATTAGCCTGATTGGCATCTTTGGCGCCAGAATCAAAGGATTCACCCATGATACGTCCTGACTTAGCTAGTTCAGTGCTCGTCGTGGCGGTTAGGTCTGCCACTCCTTTAGCCACGCTATCAGTCGCTTGATTAGCTTCCTTTGATCCTGCATCAAAGTTATCACCGATAGACTTACCGGCTTTAGCTGTTGCAGATTCGGTCGTCTTTCCTAAATCATTGACCGTCTTTTCTACCGAATCCACCGCTTTATTGGCAGACTTAGCACCTGATTCGGTATTCGCACCCATATCATTGCCGACTTTTTTCATGACATCATCGGCATTTTTACCTAGTCGGGAGAAACCTTGTTCGACCGTATCAATTTCTTTCGTGACTTGTTTGCCATTGACGATTATGTCAATCGTTACCTTGCCATCACTTCTGCTCATCTTCTTCACCTTCTTTCGGTAGTGCATAGGCTTGTTTTGCTTCTATCAGTTGTTTTTTCGCTTTGCGAATTTCTTTCCCCTTACCTTCAGGCAAATCTCGTTGACGGATATCAACGATGTGTTTGAAATGCGTATCACTAGGTAATCCATTGAATAATGCAATGAACTTTTCCCATCGCATCTTTCCCTGCTGTTCCAATAAATCAATCCGATAAGTTTGATAAAAGGCAGCGAAGATACTTTCAGCATCGTGATCAAAAGAAAAAACCTCTTCTGCAATTTCTTTCATCTTTGGTTTCATGAGGTTCCCTTTCCAGTCATAGCGTGGTTTTGGGCGTTCCCATATACCAAAAGCTTCTAAGACAGACAAAAAGATCTCATTTTGTGTTTCAATGTCACATAAAAAAGAGACGCCCAATAAAAGCCGCAGCCCTAAAACAATTTTTTCGGATTCCGTCAAAACTGGATCTTTTAACAGGTCAAAAAGACGTAGTACCGTATCGAAAGAAAGATCGATCGGATAACTAACGCCTTCGATTTCCACTGTGTCTTCTAGTCGATACTGTAGTTTCATTGCTCTATCCTTCTAAGTAACGCTGCATTTTATCGAAGAATTGTTTTTTTCGTCCGCCAAGCTCTTCTCCTACCGCAGAACAAATCTCCATGTAGTACTCAGAAATCAATGTGTAGTCAGGCGAAAGCTTAAACAACTTGTTAAATGCGCCATCTCCTAAAAGCTGATCCATCACTTTTTCTAATTCTTCATGCGCCTTTCTGTCAGCTGTTTCCGGTTTGATCATCTCTTTTTTCAGTTTTTCAGTGATCTTTGCAGACTTTGTCGCATAATTTGAAACTAATTTCCAAAAGGCTTCTGCTCCTTTTTCGGATGTATCAATATAAAATGTGTGTTCGCCAATCTCAATTGGTAGTTGTGTTTTCTTCACTTGGATTTTTACCATGTTTGTTTCCCCCATTCGTTGGTATGTAAAAAAGAGAAGCGATAATCGCTCCTCTTACTTAGTCTCTTCTTTCTTGTTTGCTTTGTTGCTAACTGACGTAGAATTCAACGCTGCCTCCGAATTACTACCACCAGATCCAGGCGTGCCTTCTACTGGGGTCATATTAAAGGTAATCGTACAGCCAAATGCTTCTTCAACTTCCGCAGCACCTGATCCAGCAACGATATCTGTAACAGTGGCATGCCCGACCCATTGCTTTGTTCCATCAGAGCTAACAATTCTATGCCAAACCTTACGCCCAACACCAGTCTTCAGCTTCATATCTGCAATTAATTTCTGTGCTGGATCCGTTGACGCATAAACACCTGAGATATCGTAGGCAACTGTTACTCGATTAACGGCATTAGAATGCTCGCCATCGTAGAAAAATCGTTCGGAAGTTGAGTCTGCACTAGAATCCGAAATATCTTCAATCCCAGCTCCTAACTCTAGCCAAGCTGATTCTGATGGTGTTGCTGATGTAGTGGTAAATGGTGCAATAAAATGACCACGATTACTATTCACATTAAACATTATTCTTCACTCTCCTGTGTTTTATTTCTAAAATATAGTTTTGCTTGTACGACCAAGCGATAATAAAAGAACTTTTGATTATCCTGGCTAACTAAAAAGGGTTCATTGGCAATCGTCAACGCCATAAATTGATAAGAATCATTTTCTGATGGGACGGACTTCACATTTTCTAAGATCTCTGACAATTGATAAATGATCCGATCGCCAGAAAAATCTTTTGTCTTTAATCGAAATTCAAAAGGCAATTCCTTAACCTTATCCCCATTCATGTACGACTTGACCGTGCGCCCTCCCGGTAAGGGAACCAACCGAATCGACTCCTCTTGATCGATGGCTTGGATAATCACTGGCACATCGATTTTGCTGGCTACTTCCTGCAGCCGATCAATAAAATCCATTATAGTTTCGCTCCTTCCTTGAAGGATTGCAGCCAATCACTGATAAACAATGGTTTCGCTGCTTCATCCCATTTCGGGCCGGTACCTGGTGTTGTGTAGTTTACAAACGATATCCAAGCCCCGGTTTTTTCATGGGTTCGTCCACCATAATATTGTGGACCAGCGTATACGGTATCCCAAATCAATTGTTCACCACTACCGGATACATAACCAGTCTCACGTAAATGCATCATATCTTCCGGAACAGTGTTTTCATTCATCGTTTGAAGCATCCGTTTGGCCATGTTGTACTGGCCACGGTTGAAATTCTCTTCACTCAATTTTGAATAAACACCAGATAAATCAATTTCGATTTTAATGCCAGCCATCAGACCACCTCAATTTCATAACCAAATGGCTCAGGCGAATCAGCATTCAGCGGTACAACTTTTCCAATCGTGTACTGTTTGCCAAAGATTTCAATTTGATCTGCAACTGAAAACTCCGGTAATGGTCCAGTGTATTTCTTTACCATAGAGATCAATGCATTGGGTGTTTGTATTTTCCCATCAATATCCCTTGGCTCAAATTTGACTGTATCATCAAAGCGGACATGCTCAATCACAAGATCCTCTTCAAGAATCGGCTCGCTACGTGGACCCATTCCGTTTTTCTTCCGATAGATCATTGTATAAGGGAAAGATCGTTTAGGTGGCATTCTCATCGACTCACCCCACGATACAGCAACCCGGTTCCGGACAATTGCAACATAGCGTCCCCAGAAAGCAGGGATACTTCGTTTGTCGATGACGAACCACCTTTACCTTTAGAAACGCTCATCCGCCCAATGGACCAACTATCAGGCTCTTGCATTCCAAATGTTGTAGTGGCCTCAGCCTCATGCATGTACTCAATCTGGTAAGCAACAGCCAACTTAAAGGCATTGCGGCGCATCGGAACATCTAATTCAAGATCATTGTGTTGATAGAAACGTCTCGTTTGGATGTCCAACAATGCACTGGCTTTTCTCAGAAGCTTCTTGAACTCCTTCTCGGTCAGTTCCGTGTCACGATCCACGAGTCGCTTGTACTCTTTAAGAGCCAGGTAACCGCATGGCTCGATGCTCTCCTGATCGTCAAAAATTTCGTTAAACGGCTTACGGCTTATTCGTTCCATGGTTTTTCACCTCCATGAAAAAAGAGAGTGGTTATTCACTCTCTTTTAACAGCTCAATTAATTCTGATTTCTTGGCAGTAGATGGATACTCAATGCCAAGATGATCTAACTCAGCTCTAAGCTCATCAACTTTCATGTCATCGATGACAAATGATTTACCTTCTACCCCAGACTTCCCCGGTTCTTCCGGGGTCATGCTTTTGGGTCATCATAAGAGATATAGATTGCTGGACGTGCTTTCTTAAGTACTAAGCAATCGTAATAATCCAACCCTTTGATGGTGTCACGGTAACCGCCACGATCCTGGTCAGCAGGGACCAAATCAATCGTATTGTACTTCTCGATTGGCTTAGCAACGGTGATAGGTGTCATAATGAAATTAATATGCTTGTCTTCATCGACCTGCAACCGATTTTTAGCAACCTTTTGGATGATGATGTTCGTGCCATCAAGCATCTCGACACGACGATCGATACCATTAAATTGAACAGTGTTGGTGGTAAAAGTTTTAGAAACGCCATCTGCATTCTTCAATGCTTTGTAGGCATCACTAGACATAAATGCCACAAACTGACCAATGACTTCTGTGTCAGTCATGTACGCTTCAGCATCATCAAAGCTATCTAAAATATTTGCTTTAGTAATGGCTTCTTTGACTGTTTTCCCTTTATAAACTTCATCAGAGGTATCAAAACCAGCTTCAAGCAAACGAGCTACTGCAGTTTGGTCTTTTTCAGGGATCGTAACCAATCGAGTGTGCTCTTCAATAATAGCACCTACTTGATATGCTGCATTTTCCGATTGATCTAAGCGGTCCATATCGTAACCCATCCAGCGCTCTTGCTCCAATTTCAAAGTTGATTTTTCAACCGTGATATTGTTGCGTTCGTTTTCTTTATTCCGCTTATAATCAGCAGCTGTAAAACCTTGCATCTCGTTCACCCGAACTTCTTTCACTCCGACAAAATCTTCTTCGGTAATATCTTTTGCTCCTTGGGTCAATACTTCCCATACTTGCGACTCAGCTGCAAATTCCTTGTCGATTTTCGCTAAATCCTTACTGTCTAAAATTACTGGCATTTAAACCACTCTCCTAATTATTTTTTGTTCTTGCAATATTCTCTGCTAGATTATCTTTCCAGCTTTTTTCTTTAGGTGGTTCGCCACCGCCTGCATTACCAGCAGCCACAAACTGCTTTTTCTTTGGCTGTGGTGCAGGATCGCTTGATTGAAACAAATAGCCTTCATCTTTTTTTAGTGAGGCTACTTTATCATCTAATCCCTTGACCCCTTCGTCAGTCATTTCCAATTCATCTGCCTTCAACAAAGCTTTCACAGCTGTAATGTTCTTAGCTCCAGCTTGTGTTAAAGCTAATTCGATCGCAGCGTTCTTACGATCTGCTAGTCTTTCAGCAGTTACGGTTTCTAACTGATTTTTATAGTCATCAATTTGTTTTTGCAGATCTTCATTTCCACTGTTTGATGCTTTCAACTGCTCAACAAGCGCATTTGCGGCGGTTAAATCTTCGTTTGCAGTTTTTAGCTTTTGAGACTTATCGTTAAAATCAGCTTTAGGCACAGCATTTTTCGGAAATTCTGATTTTATTTCTTTTGTCGCTCCGTCTAGATCAAACTTCCCATCCTCTCCGACGTGTTTTGATAAAATTTCTTTGATCCATTCCATGATTCATTCTCCGTTCCTTTTTATTCTGGTTGGTACCAGTTTAGAGTGTGAGTTATACCGCTCACTCGGTAGATAAACAGTTTAATGTCATATTCAGGACAAAATAAAAGCCTAGCAAGCTAGACTAAACAAACCAAAATCCTCAAACTTCAAAGCAAGACCAATTTCATAAAATGTTAGTAAGATTTCAGATAAGCTCAATTTGCTTTAATCCTCCACCATACTTTCTCCTTCTATGAATACACTTGCTCTCTCGAATAATCCCGACGTAACAATTGATCATGCTCATTGATAAAAGTACGCAGTGCTGCTTGACGTCGTCTGACCAGTTGTTTGAAGTGCAGAACATCTTCTTTGTTGTCCATTGTCGTTGCTGCGTTCAATTGCCGCTTAGCACGTCGAATAGCGACTTCCATGCGGCGTTGCTTGGCAACCAAGTCCGCATTGTCAATCGCTTGCTTTGGATTATACTGCTTCATGTGAATATCAAGATCCGGATCATAGATTTGGATGTACAATCGATGTCGACAATTAATACCTTGGGTTCCGTCAGGCTCACCGTATCCATAATCATAGATCGATGAAATATGACGTAATTCTTCCGGCGCATCTTCTTTACGGACAAGTAAGACCCATCCGCCTTGGATATAGGCACAGTGTGGTCGTGCAGCCATATGGCTACTCATTAGCGCTGTGACAATTCCATGCTCTAACCCTCGCTTAAGTCGTAGATCCTGATAAACTCGATGAGTTGTGCTTTTCAAAACCATCCGAACGTAGCGCTCAAGGCTCCATTCACGTCCTGATTTGTCGACAAAGGTCGTCATCACCCCTTTTTCCACCATCGCATAGATCGATTCTTTAAGCGCCTGTTGTGGCGTTTTAGTGCCGCCAATGATTTTGGCTACAGTATCGTTTAAAACTTGTTGATACATCTTAGCCAGTGGATTATTCGGATAATTAGTATCGATCAGCGTTTGATTGACATGATTGTCGAGATCTCGCCATTGCTGATTGAGATACGATTCCATCACATTGTCAATCTCAGTTCGTGATGGTGGTTCTTTTCCTGTTTGCTTAGACAAGTTTTGGTCAAGATCTGAAATGACTTCAAATCCCATATCCACGATGATTTTACGTAGCTTATCATAAGAGTACTGACTTGTTTCATTGACCAATTGCTGCAACGATTGTTGATTCAATAAATTTAATTGCTGCATCTTTTCAATTTTCCAACGAAAAGCGTTGTCCTCATTCAAAGGCGTTCGAGTTGGCATTTTCAAATGCTTAACAAACATCCTCATGATCTCATCTTCCATCGCCATATAAGCATCTTGAATGTAAGAAGCCTCAATATCTAACTGGTTAGGTGTAATGGCCATTCAATCACTCCTCGAAGTCTTCGTATCCAGAATCTCGTATTTTACCAGTAGTCTCATCAACTACATCTAATTGCGCTTGTCGGTAAAGATCTTTTGCCTTACTTTCAGGCAACTTCAATATTTTGGCTAAAGTTAACCATCCGGGAATCAGCCCATCATTTTTCAGTTCACGATAATAATCAGATTCTGACTTTTTATCTAAGAAGATGCCATCATCAAAGTTCACACCTATCTCTTCACGATTTGGAGATTCACCACTAAATAGTGGTTTCCCATCAACTTCTGTGGCTCGACCTAGCTCACACAGCGCTAGCACAACATCCCGAATGAATTCCTCTAATTCGGTTGTTTGTTGGTTCCTTGATTGATACGTTTGCGAGTTCTCGCTGATTACCTCAGTTGCCGTCTTATTCGTAGTACGTACCCCGGCACCATCGAAAACGAACGTACCAGTCGACAGCCCCACTTCCATTTCTAGAAGTCGCAAGCGATGATTAATTGCTCCGATGTATTGTTCTGTTCGAATATCATGAGTTAAATCAGTAATTTTAAATTCATCAGGGTCCGTACCAGGAACAATGACATAGAAGTCATCATCTTTATCAAAGGTTAATTTCGTTTCGCCTGTTCCCTTGTCAGAAATTCCACTTAGCATAGATTCAGGAAAGGCCGCTCTTCTCTTACCCACGTCAATTTCATGATCGAACGCATCAAGTGCTTTGTTTAATCGATCAAGTGTTCGTTTACAGTTATCGTACACACCAACACCAAGTGGTGAGTATGGATTGATATTGTTAAAACCTGCTGTCTTAAAATAAGAGAAGATTGGACGTTCAATTTCTTCACCATGAACAGCCACCTCAAACTCTTCGTACTGCTTTAATGTGTTTAAAGATACTTGCATCCCCAACACATTAGATTTTTCACTTTCGTATAGTTCCATAGAGACCCAATACTCACCATCGATCCACTCATGGAATTCTAACAAGGTATAATAGAACGTTTTGTTCCCTTGGGTTTTGATCGTTTTAAATGCCATTGCACACTGACTGATCTTATTTGTACTGCTTTCCAATGGAAAGAAAGCATCCGGGAGCGCCCATGAAAATTCCACTTGTCCTGATTGATCATTGAAATAAGGTCGCACAACTAAGCCACCAAGAGCCATTGCTGGTTCAAGATACTTACTGAGATTACGCTTGAAGTCATTATGTTGAAACACAGACTCTATCCAAGCGCTAGCTTCATCATATTTTTTTGATTTATCGTCTTTTCCGATCGTGATTTCTGCCTGTTCATTGAACATTACCTTCGCATATTCAGTAGCAACCTTGCGGGCCATATTGATATTCGCCTTTGCTCTCTGATCAGAATTACAATGCGTGTACCCTTGGTAATAAAGCAAGCTGTTTTGAATACGATCATATTCTTCACGACTCATTTGAATCTTTGGATGATCTAAAATACTTTGTAGCTCTTTTTTCGCTCCTATCGCAACCGCCCCCTTTCCAAAAACTCTTTTTATTGCTTGCCAAAATGACACCTGATCACCTCCTGCTAAAGAACATAGCGTTTCGTAAAATAATTAATCGCATAACGACATTCGTCTAATGCATGGTTGTTTTTATCCACTGGGTAGCCAGAATCATTCCGAACGTACATTCCTAATTCTTTGATGAAATGATAGTGACCATACTTGCCATCATGATCGTAAAGAAAAAAGCGTCCTTTTGAAAAGGCGCTTTGCATACGTTCGATACCTATTTCAATTTTAGTGCCATTGCTGGTTACTTTGTCTTTTGAGTTGTTGTCTGCTTTTGTTGTGACGATTCCTAACACACGTAATTCCTCACTCAATGACTTACAGGCTGGATCGACAAAGAATTTTGAATGTTTAGGCAGCCATGACCACTCTTTATAACACCATTCTTTAAACTGCTTAATTTCCTTGGCATACTCACTCATCGCTTTCGTGACACCCGTGTCGGCACCACTATGGTAGAAGTTAGCCATTCGATAGAGATAATATTCTCCATCTTTCCACGTAACAAGGTTTAAGGAACAGGTAGTTGCATCACTTTGTCCGCCGTCTGCACTAAAGAACGCTTCTACAGACTTGCCAATGATTTCCTTCGACAGATGAGTATCTTCGTTAAACATTGAATAGATCACACCTTCAGGCATCACACGATCACCTAGCCAATCTCGTTTGTAAAGATACTCGGAGACTTTACATTCAGCTTTCCATTCTTTCAAAGCTTGTTTCGTTAAAATAGGATTATCTTGTGGTCGCCAATGACGAAACTTAAAAGACCCAGTTTCTATAAAGGGTTTAAGAGTTTCTAGGTTCGGATGATTTGGTGCTGGCGGATTCTGTTCAGCGAGATGATAACGAAAGCTAGAAGCTTTAGTCCGACGAAAAGCCTCCTCTATGACCGCTTTGTTAAGCAGATTGAATTCCAAAAAAGTGACTGTTCCAAATGACATCCCAGTGATAGCGCCGACAGCATTCACTTTTCCGCCGCCTTTATAATAGATCCGCTTTTCTCCCTCTGGTAGATTGATCCATAAATGATCTCCATGTTCATCGTGTCGAATTTCAGCACAGCTGGCAAAGATATGTTCTAGTCCGAACCCTTCACAATCCATAAACATTCTGTAGGCTTGTTCTTGGTTATAAGCAAGAACAAGATGATTCGTATCGGGATGTCCTGCGTATATTAACGCCATCTTTTGAGCATCTGACAGCGTCTTACCAGAACGAATCGTTCCCTCGTTCATCTCCATCCGAATTCCTTTAAGTGGTTGAAAAATATTCTCTTTTTGTTTAGTCGATAGTTTCAACTGACTCATCTGTTTCACTCTCCTCATCTTCTTCTATTGGACCAATAATCGCTTGGCCAATATCAATAAGGCCTTGAACTTTACTTTGCTCACCTTGTTTAAGAATAAGTTTAGAGACTTTATGTTCGAGAATATCCGCTTCAAAGGCTATTTTCCGTTTTTGCTCTTCCATTAATACAACTTTTCCTCCTAATAGGGATAATTCATTTAGTTGTTTAATCGATTTTGTCAACTGGTTACTAATCCGAGTTAGTGAATCTTCAATTGAAAGAATATCATCAATTTTACGGTATACTTTTCTACTTACTTGGATATCTTGCATTGCTTCACGTTTGATTTCTAGCTTTTTACCATCTTTTTCTATAGGAGTTTTTATTTTTCTTAGCTGTTGCAGCCGCTCAACTTCTTCCTCATTTAACCCTTCTTCGGCTTTTTTGATTCTTTTCATCATTCGTAGCTGTCGAATCTTCAGTAGCCGTATTTCTTCAGATAAAACACAAGAAGGATCATCATCCAAACTTGAATAGATGTCCTTCTCGTCATCGCTTAACGTATCAAAGAATATTGTTTCATATTCGCCAGTTTTCAAGGCGTTCTTATTGCCTGATGGCGGTGATGCGCTGCTATTCCCTTTATTCCCCATGGCATTCTGGTTACCGATAGGTGCGCCACCTTTATTTGCAGTACTACAATGATTATTTGAAGTACTACATTCATCTTTTTGCAGTACTTCATTCCATTTGTCACGTGATTTCCATGCTGAAATAGTTTTTTCTGGGACAGATAACTTTACAGAAATTTCTCGGTTAGTTATTGTTCCATTAGACTCTTCAAACAATTTGAAAGCTTCATCACGTCTTGGATCACGCTTTCTTGCCATTCAATATACACCACCTCACATTCTGATTAGGTTGAGTTTTGTTTTTCTAAGAAATCAAGTTTGCTAATTCTTTTCTTGTTTCATTCAGAATTTTACAACTTATACTACTAATTTGTTTTTCATTCAATATAGTTGGTTTTAATTTTGTCATACCATTATCTAACATTTCAAAATGTTTTAATCCATTATTCCCATGGGCTTCCATACATAAGTATCTATATATGCCATCGTACCAATCGGATTTACCCATACGTTCAAACAGCTTGTATATTCCTTTTGTACTTCCATCATCGTTATACCAAGGTACTAGCTTGTGCCCATAAAGTGAATCAAGTTCTTTTAAATATTGTTTTATTTTAGCTTCATCTTGTTCATATAAATCTGTTTGCTCTTTTAACCATTGATCTTGAGCAATCATTTTTTGTAGCTTTTTATTCTTTTTTTGAGCATCATATTGTTTTTTCACATCTCTATATACATTTAACTGATAAGCTCTGCTTCTTTTATTCGAATTCTTCTCCAATATATATTTCAAATATATATGATTTTCCATCATAGTTCTTATTAGGGATAAGATTCCCGTGTAATGTTTTCTATCTAATAGAATATTGATAGATAGTTTTAAATTCAAAATTTCAAAGCCAATGTCAGATGAAACCAAGAATTTCAGTTCATTTTCTTCTTCAGGTATTTTTGAAAAAACAATTTCTAATGTTTTTTCAAATTCAGTAATAGTCAGTTTATCATTATTCAAACTACTGATCTCCTTTTTTACATTGATTATCTCTCAATCATCAATATCTTTCAACATAAGATCAGCTTCAATCAATATCTTTAAATCGGAAACTTTATCTAACTTGATTTGTCCTGACTGGAGATTTTTAAGCCATTTCCCCAAAGCTATTCGAATGATTTTCTTATATTCATCAATAGACTCTGCTTTCTCCATCGCTTTTTCAATCTCATAGTCTAAATCAAATTTTTCGTTTTCCATTGTCTAAGCACCCCGACATCTGTTATGATGCTAAAAGATACAGAGGGTATCGAAAA
>NZ_JARJHD010000021.1:0-16243 GCF_030441955.1 Enterococcus spodopteracolus
TTTGATGTTTCTTCAGTTGTGTCGTCTGCGAAAGCTGTGATGCCTCCGGCAAAAATGGTGGATGTTAACGCTGCAATGGTAGCTAATCTAACGAATTTCATGTATTTAAATCCTACTTTCTTTTATTATTTTTCATTTTGTGTTTCCAAAAACTAAGAGTAACGACGATGATCAGAATACCCAATATTTTCCAAGTATTCATCTGACTCTCGTTCGTTTGCGGTAATCTTTTATGCTCGCTCTTTGTCATTTCTGATGGTGCTTGAGCGATTTCTTTGGGAAAGGTTGGTTTTACTTCAACTTCGGGTGCTGGCTCTGGCGTTCCTGGTGTTTCATAGACGCCAGTAAAACCAATCGTCCCTTCAGTTTCTACCGAACGTACTTCTGTCCCATAAACAACTAATGGCGCATATACTTGAATCAGTAACATACCTATAATGAGTATGTATTTTTTTTTTTGTTTCATATCCCTCCCCCTATAACTTTTCTTATATTTCTCGAAAATCTTCGTTTTTAAGGAGACGAAAAAAAAGACATCCGATCGCATCAGATGTCTTGAAAAAGTGATTAAATTAGGTTTCCTATTAAAGAAGATAAATAACATATTGTCATTATCAAAAACGAAGGTTTTTGATAATATTCAGTAAAAATATACTAGTATATAAGCATTTACTTTCTAAAAGGATAACATTTTATATTTTCAAAAAAAAACAATTTTTTCATATAAGAGCGAAAAATTTGTTTTCTTTTATTTTTTATCATCTCATTTAAATTCCATAAAATATTTATTTGTAGGTTCTGTTGATAAATATTAATTATTCTGATTCCTTAAATATGTCTATTTACAGTGTACCCTAAATAGACACTAGCGTATCATTGGAAAATCTCGATTCTTGCTTTTGGAGATAAATTGCACATATTTTAATCGCTCTGTTGCACTGTATTTAGTTAGGAATATACTCAAATTTATGTTAAACTATAACTGCCTGTTGTGTAATTGGCGACAGAATATAATGTTTCAGACTTGCAAGCAAAGACTGCTTGAAATGTTCAGGTAAGTGTAGCTTTGAGTTAATATCAAGAATTATTAATACTTCTTGAATTAACATGATTGATAGGTTAAGAACTAGTGATACAGATATGTTCATTTGAATTTCTCCTTTCATGAACCAGTCAATAACATTATAACAGATTAGTTGAATCTGCTGATTTGCTGCTAATAAAAATGGCCGATATAGCAGTACATACGGCTCATGCTGCAGGAAGGGACATATGTCAGAAATCAGCTCTGCTGTTCCTTTCAGCTCCAAAAAAGAGGTGTGAATATGTTAGACTCTAATAAATATAAAACAAAAACATATTTACATTTTGATCATAGAGTGAAGATTGAGAATGCAGAAAACTATGTTACTAATCCTAAAAGGATTGCTAGACATAGTTTTTTGCCGTTTATTCATTATGTAGATTCTTTTGAGAAGTACATTGGTAAAAACAACTTGGAAAAAAATAGCAGACCCATCAAAGAAAAAAAACGGAAAATAATGTATGCGGGACATTGGGATAATTTTATTTATAAATTCTATGCTGATGAACTATTAAATCCAAAATACAACAACTATTGCTTTAATATGAATATTGATGATTGTGTAACAGCTTATAGAAACAACAAAAAAGGGCAATCTAATATTGATTTTGCAGCAGAGGTTATAAATAGTATTGTACAATTTGAAGAAGCATATATTTTAGTAGGTGATTTCACTCATTTCTTTGATAGCTTGCAACATTCATTATTAAAACAAAGATTGGCCTCAGTATTGGATGTAACAATATTAAGTAAAGATTGGTTCAATGTTTTTAATTCTGTAACTAAGTATGGCTATTATGAAAAACAATTACTTATTGATTTATTCGGAACCGATAAACAAATAAAAAAATCTGGAAGAAAAAGCTACTTTAATCAATTGAGTGACTTTAGAAAATTTCAAAAAGTACACACGACTAAAACAAATCCTGACTCGATTAGAGGAATACCCCAGGGAACAGCAATTAGTGCTGTACTAGCAAATGTTTATACAATTGATTTTGATTTAGCATTACAAAAAATAGCAAATGAGTATTTAGGACTTTACAGAAGATATTCCGACGATTTTATTTTGATTATTCCAAAAAAGAGTGTTAAAAAGGAAGGATTCAAATCAATTGAAGAGCAAGTTAGATTCTTGGCTGAAAATAATAAAATTAATCTTCATAAGGATAAGACCGAAATGTACTTCTATACGGACAAACAAATCAAACTACTAGAAAACAATAAAAAAAGTAGTTTAGACTATTTAGGATTTACTTTTGATGGGGAAACTGTACAAATGCGCGGGAGAAGTACCTACAAATTTTATCGGAATGCTAAAAAACTTATTAATAGGGCTCATAGAACAAAAAGAAAGAAAGGGTTAGATAAGATTCCTTATCGCAAAAAAATATATAAACTTTACACAGATATCGGTGATAACAAAGGGAAACTTAGTAATTTCATTTCATACTCTAAGCAGGCACAAATAAAATTTGATAGTATATCTCCAAAAACTAATAATATAATGATGAATCAAATAAAGAACCGAAAAAAATATGTAGAAAAACGTTTAGGTATAAAAATTCATACTAAAATAAGAACTAGAGATATTTAATTCTCCAGTTCTTTTTTATTCTATAGATGGTTTGTCCAGTGATTCCCAAGTCTTTAGATATTTCTGAAATATAAATACCCATTAATATTTTCTGGACAATTTAGCGATAAGTTGCTCTTTTTAAGGATCTCTCGCTGTTTCTGAGTATAATTTAGGACGTCCTTTATAATTCCTCGCTCTGCAATTATAGCTAAAATTTGAACGATTAAATCTTTAATGAATTTATATAAGAGAGGCTCTCCGATTGCTTCAGCTATGATTAGCAAACTAGTGAGAACCAGCTGTACCTTTTTCTTTTGAGTTAATTGACTGACTCAATGATTTCGTTATAATTTCTTCCTAATTGATCGATGGCTTCGGCAATAAAAAGATTTTGTTCTCGAACAAAATCTAAAGCTTCTTGGAAACTAGGTCGCTGAGTAATTGTTGCTCCAGATTCTTTCTCAATGAAAATTTTCACCGTTTAAAACACATCCTAATCAGACACCTAAAAACTAGATTTTCCAATGTTACACTCGTGTCTATTTATGATTTACTCTAAAATTACAATAAAAAAGATGAAACTATTTAAATCTATCGTGTATTTTCGTTTCTATGTTTCTCAATTATTGATTCTAGAAAGAAAAAAATATTTTTACTATCTTTTCTAATACTATTTGAGCTATTAAAAAATTTATTTTATCAATGTAAATAGTGGAACAAGTGTGTTTTGGATAGAGTTCTAATAGTCAATTCATATATTTCTATCAGGTTATTTTTATGTTATATTAACCCCTTATGATATAATTATAGTTAAATATCATAAAATCAGTAATAATTTAAAATATTGTTATTTTTATGAAAATTGTAAGGAGTTAATGATGAAAAAGTTTGTTTTGTTTTTAGTTACTATTGTGAGTGTATTTCTGTTGTCGGCTTGTGGGCAAGGAAATATCGAGATGCTAGATTTTGTTGATGTCAATTTTAAGGGGTTAGATACCAGAGGAACTGCTAGTTATTTTGTTGATCATGACCGTCTTCGTAGTTATTTGAATGAGAATGACAAGGAGTTAGCCTTTGAAAGTAGCAACGCCTATTATGATGATAAACAACTTGAAGAAATGTTAGGTATAAATTTAGATAAAAATTCAGAGTTATCAAATGGAGATAGTGTTAAATTAACACTTGAAGTTGATTCTTCAAAAGTTAAAAATTTAGTCGGTGGGGATAAAGAAATAGTTGTTAAAGGTCTTGATGAACCGAAGAAGTTAACAACAGGAGAGGTTGAAAAGCATTTAGTTGTTAACTTTAACGGTGTTAGTGGACTTGGGGCCGCAACAATTAATAATACTCTTCCGGACGATTTACGTTATGTTCAATTTTCTTTAGTTGATGATGGGAAATTTAAGAATGGAGATCTAGCAAAAATTGATATATCAGAAGATTTAGAGAATCGTTTGGCAGATAGGGGTTATCTTTTAGATGATGCTTTTGATCCTAGTTTTGAAGTTAAAGGATTAGATGAAGTTGCTGAAAAAGCTACTGATATTGTTAATTTAGACGATATTAAACGTATGATCGATGAAGAAGTAAATAGATCATATAAAGATTGGAGCCCGGAAAAATCTTACGGATCTCGATTTGAGATAAAAGAGGAGGGCCTATTTTATCGACAATTTGCTAGAAATAGCAATGACTCACAGTTTAGTTTTAATTCTGCAACAAACAATGGAAATTTGGTAAAGATTGTCAGCGTAAAGAGATATTACGGTGGAACTGAGAACAAGTTGAATTCTGAATTTACTGCTATAATTGGCTACTCAGACTTATTTCTTGATGAAGAAAATAAAGTTAACGTTGCTGACCTAGTATCTATCACAGATACTAAGGATTCGACTTATTCCGTGGAATCTGTTATACAACTGTATGAGGGATATGGATATAAGCGAGTCGAAGAATAATTTACTAATTTTGTCTACCGTAAGAGTTCCGGTGGACAATTTTTATTTTGAAAGAAGGCTTCTTTGAACTCGTGAGGAAATATAGAAGGATTTTAGTTATGTACGTCTCTTGTACACTACTTCAGTATTTTATTTTTATGTTATAAAATTGATAGTGATATTTATTTAGCAGATGAGAGAACTATTATATAAAAAACGTGTTCATACGAGCATTCTAAGGTCAGGTTCACTCATTAAGATGTATCATTGGTCGAACGAAGCGTCATACCAGCTACGAATAGACATATTTTTAGAAAGGAACGAAGCAAATGAAAGAACAACAATTAGGCTATACTTTTTGGGGACGTCCATTATATGGATTAGAACGAAGAACGGCTGTATCGATTGACTGTGCTTGTGGTGAATTGATTCAACTCAATATTCAAACGAAACAATACAATTGTAAAAATTGTGGGAATTGTTACCAATTCATTGATCAAGACTTCCAATTGCTAAATGAAAAAAATAAGTAGGTTTATTATAGTCAGACAATTAGTCTGACTTTTTTGTTATTTTAGAATGTTCCCCTTTACAGAAACGAACATATGTTTGTATAATCGAATTGAAATGGGGGAGATTATTATGCTTGATTACTCAAATGAACCAGTAAATGATTACTACTTAATTGATATGAAGTCGTTTTATGCGAGTGTTGAGTGTGTAGAAAGAAATTTAAATCCATTAACAACGCCTTTAGTTGTGATGAGTCGAGCGGATAATACAGGGTCAGGGCTTACTTTAGCAGCGGCACCAACTGCCAAAAGTAAATATGGAATCACGAACGTCAGTAGACCACGTGATCTACCTTATCCACTACCAAAAGAATTACACATTGTACCACCAAGGATGAACTTATATATAAAAAAAAATATGGAAGTAAATAGTATTTTTCGGCAATACGTCGCAGATGAAGACTTATTGATCTATTCCATCGATGAGTCGATTCTAAAGGTAACCAAATCGCTGAACTTATTTACGACACCTGGTACAAGAAGTGAGAGACGAAAACAGCTCGCAAGACAGATACAGTTACATGTTTACCGTGAAACTGGTTTGATCGCAACTGTCGGTGTAGGTGATAATCCACTTTTGGCTAAACTTGCCTTAGATAATGAAGCTAAGCATAATAAGGGATTTCTGGCGGAATGGAAGTATCAAAATGTGCCAGAAAAAATTTGGACGATTAAAGATATGACGGACTTTTGGGGTATCGGATCACGCATGAAAAAAAGATTGAACCATATGGGGATTCTGAGTATTAAAGATTTAGCCAATTGGGACCCATACGCGCTTAAGAGGCAACTAGGGGTTATTGGACTACAGCTCTACTTTCATGCGAATGGCATTGATCGAACAGATATTGCAGAACCGCCAGAACCAACCAAAGAGAAATCTTATGGGAATTCTCAGGTGCTACCGAAGGATTATACGAGGAAAGAAGAAGTAGAGATCGTGGTGAAGGAAATGGCGGAACAAGTGGCTGCACGTATTCGACAGCATAATTGCAAGACTGGTTGTGTTCGCTTGTATATAGGTACGTCGATTCTGGAATCAAAGTCAGGGTTTTCGCACCAAATGAAAATCCCACTCACTGATAACACGAAAGAGCTTCAGTACTACTGCCTGTATCTATTCAACAAATATTATGAAGGACAAGAAGTAAGGCACGTTGGAATTACGTATAGTAAGCTCGTTTATACCGATTCGCTTCAGCTTGATTTGTTTAGTGATCCACAGCAACAAATTAATGAGGAAAAACTAGATAAGATTATCGACAAGATCCGACAGAAATATGGATTTACGTCGATTGTACACGCTTCTTCTAAGTTAGAAGGCGCACGTAGTATTACTAGAAGTACATTGGTTGGTGGACATGCTGGGGGCAATGGAGGGCTTAATAATGATTGATTACAACGATCGAGGACGTTTGAAATGGGCAGGCTTTTATCTTTCAGATCACACAGAAAAGATCGATGCCGACGTTGAGCAGCGTGCAAATCAAAACTTGGCCAAAGAACAAATGACGACTGAAGAGATTACGGAAGTATTGAACGCTGCTGTCCTGAAAAGAAAAACTGTTTGTATCCAAAAGGAAGAACGAGACTCTGAAGGCTACTATCCGGACGATATTATTGGTGAAATCAGAGGACATGATGAATTAGGAATCTTTGTTGGAGAGCATAAGGTCCATTACGATGAAATTCGCCACATTGGAATCCAGGAGTTAGATAAATGGAGTCAGCTATGAATATCATTCAACAGTACGAATGGCGCTATATTTACTATGAAGAATTACTAGAGGAAATTTGGGGATATGGGCAACAATTGATTGACGAGGTTGGCGTTGAATGCTTTACCTTTTATGTGGAAGCTAGCGCAGGGTATCATAGTTTCTACTATTATATTGCGCCGTATGAAGAGAGTTAGAGAAGTACTGGGAGCAAAAAGGCTTTTTAGGGATCACTGGATCATCTGTACAGAAAATAGCGGTAAGGAAAGTAGAATAGATGCTAAATCACCCTTTCCAAAATCTAACGCTATTTTCTGTTTAGTTGTTTCAGTGATCCCTTTTCTACTGAAAATAAAGGGAATTGATGTGTGATAGAATAAATAGAAAGCTATTTGAAGAAAAAAATTATTATGTGTAGATAATATACAAAAGGAGTAAAAGAATTGAATCGATCAGAGTACAAACAAATGCTGACAATGAAATATTTTTACGAGGAGAAATTGCAAGAAATCAAAAAGAAACATAAGTCCGATCCGGATTTGTTTCATCCGATTGGGAAGGATCGATATTGTCTATACTGTGAGCAGTTTCGAGAAATCCAAGATAAGCTACAGCCTACTGTCAAACAATTAATGCAGTATGAAAAAACACACGAAGTCAAACAACCGGTGATTCAACAGTTGGCCGCAGTCCCCAAAAAGGAAAAGGCGAAGCCAAAAAAAGTGTATCAAGTCTATTCTCTCTTGTTCAAAGATGGTTCAGAATATTTGGTTTATACGTTCGCCCAGGAAACTGGTTGTCGTTTATTAGGGAGACAGATTTCAGAATTAAGTAAGGCAGTTCCTATCTCTAAGGAGTATTATTCTTCCATTTATTTAGAACAGGAAGATGGCTCGATTATTTCAGTAGAAGCACGCTTGCAAGAGCATTCGACTAAGAAAAGTTGGTTATTAGCAGAAAAACAGCAAACGAGAATAAAAGCGACAGGGAATTGTTTTAATGAAAAACCCTTTGAATATTTGAAGTATACTAAAGAACAATACAGCTGTTTGGTCACTTTTTGCGGGAATACGGAAATTAAAAAAACAAAGAAATTCTCAAAAAATGGGAAAGTAGCTTTTGAAACAGCGCGTGGCATGATTGCGTTAGAGTACGGACAAGTCCTTCTGAAGCTCTTCCCAGACACGTTCATAGTCATTAGTGAACAAGAATTTAGCGAATATTTTGTAGAAGACGAATCATTAGTATGGATGAAGAAAGAATAGAAAAGCAAGATGGGGTTAAGCCTATTTTTTTTGATGCCGATATTAGAGATTAGTCCCAGTGAATAAAAGAAGTAGACAATAGCATGTTATAAACGTTAAACTATTATTGCGAACGCAATAATAAGAAGAGAGGTAGGCTCACCCACCATGTCTCGAAATACTTTTGTATATTCCCACCCAATCAATGTATTTATTATCAAGTATCTAGGAGTTACTGTCGATCAATTTTGTGAGTCTTATGGCTATAGTCAAGGAACTGTCGCTAGTTGGATCACACGGAACCGACGAGTTGAATCACTACCTGTAGGTTTCATTTATGACTTAGGGCTTGCAGCAAGCTCAAATATGTCTGATCTTTATGAGGAGCTTCTCTCACTTCAAGATGAATATGAAATATATATATCGACGATTGGAAAAAGAAAGAAGAAGCAAATTGAATAGTTAGTATTGGACATTGCTAAGATAATTATATATGTCCTTATTCAAACACTATATTAACTATATTAACTATATTAACTATATTTAATATAGTTAATATAGTGTTTCTTATGTAAGGAAATTAATTTTATTCGTAAATAAAAATATACTAACTATATTAGATATATTTAATATAGTTAGTATATTTTTTATGAGTTTAGTCGGCGATTGTATATTTGTTTCTCTTCTTCATTAAGTGTAGCAACATACGCGTCCATTGCTAATTTAACAATTTCATACATTGGAATGTCTTTGACGTAACTAATATCTCTAATTGTTTTTAATACTGGTGGATCGACCTGCACAGGTTTTCTTTCCTTAGCAGTATATTTATGTTCACCTAATTCTACACTTAAATCGTCTTTAATTGAAATATCAGCAGCGCCAATTTTCTTTTTGTCTTTGTTAGTTGGTAATAATGCCATTAATCTCTATCTCCTTTCCCTTAGGAAGAATACGGTTTGCCATTGAATCAGCATATTTTAAAGTATAATTAAACCCTTCGATGTCGCCATTCTTTTCATAGTAATCTATCCGTTCTTCTAGTTCAGTAAATATATCGGCAAAGATTGCCCACCAGCGTCTATCAACATAATCGTTTAACTGTATACCGTATTCGCCATAATTCTCTAATCTGTCAGATCCTTTAACTATACTTTTAAATATATTAGCTTCTCCATATTTATCAACTGTTTTTTTATAGTTGGCATTTTGTGAAGACTTACGTACAGAAAATAAGACTGGTAAAATTCCAATAATTTGAAGATTGGTTTCTTGAAAATTATTAACAATTGGTACCAAAACTTCATTTATGAAATCTTCAGTACCTTCCATTGCATAACGTTTAAGCTCTTGCATTGGTACAATGTAATCTGCAGCAGTTAGAAATGCTCTGACAACATTGTCAGTTGAAGGTGGACAATCTATAAAAATATAGTCAAATTGTTCTCTTAATTTTTTTAGGGGTTCTAAAAAAGCTAAATGTCTTTTATGTCTATCTGGATATTTCTGTGAAAGATATTCGTTCAGCTCTTCTGATCCCGGAGAACCAGCCATTATATATAGATTAGGGCTAACTTGAGTGATCCCGGATTCCCAATCATTACTTTTTATTGCAGCAGCCATTGACCGATTAAAGTGAGTAATTTGATAGGTAGAACCAATATTAGAAGTTGTATTTCTTTGTTGGTCATAATCAATTAATAATATTTTTTTTCCAAATAACTGACTTGCAACCACCGCTATCAAATCGTTATCAGTGGTTTTTCCTGTTCCACCTTTACGAGCTGTCAACATGATCACTCGTCCTTTTATTTTTGTTAAAGAATCTTCACTTCTTGAATACATGGTATCCCTCCAATATCTACTTAACAAATATATTTACTATACTAAATATATTAAATATATCTGATATATTTAATATACAGAATATTTTAAGTATAATGGCTATACTAAGTATATTCAATATATTTCCTATACTTAGTATAGCAGATATATTCGTTTTGTCAAAATATATTTGTACAATTTGCGTTGACAGTTTCTGACTACACGGGTAGAATATTACTCGACAAGTACTCTTTTTTGACACTGAGTTAATATTTCACCATTAGATAATATTTGTTCTAACACATATACTCTCAAAAACGAAAGAGGTTACAAAATGACAAATTTTAATTTTATTACAGCGCAAGAAACGTACAGAGCGCTATACTACCAATTACCAAAAGTATTATTCACGTCACCATACTACAAAGATATGAGCAATGATTCAAAAATTGCATATGCAATGCTACAGGATCGTTGTGAAGCTTCAATTCAAAATAATTGGGTTGATGAGCAAAATAGAGTGTATTTTATATTTACAAGAAACGAACTAATGGATATTTTAGGTTGTAAAGAAAATAAAATTTCTAAAATTAAAAAAGAGTTGAAAGACAAAAACCTATTATTTGAACAGAAAACTCCACCAAAAAAGCTTCCAAATGGAACCTGGCATAATACACCAAATAGACTTTATCTAGGAAAATTAGAAGTTTCTGCAGAAGATGTATTTATAAAAAGAAATATTAAAGAAGATGTTCCCGAAAGTGGGAAAAACCCACTTTCGGATAAAACACCGATAGATAGCCATTCTCATGGAAGTGGGAAAAACCCACCTTCGAAAGAAACGGCTTTAAATCAACATTCTTTCGAAAGTGGGAAAAAAGGAGGTAATCTATTATATTCTTCTAATTCTTTAGACACTAATAGACACAATATAGACACTGAAAAAGACCAGCTACAAGATCAATTATTGCTTGATAATTTTGAAACGATCATGAAAGACAATAGCATTGCTACCTTTGTCCCTGACCGAGTACTAAGTTTGATTAAAACATTCTCGTCAAGTTACAATGAAGCTCAAAAAACCGTTCAGACAATCCATAACGCAAAAGCAAAAGCAGAAAAAGACGCTCAAACTAAAATTATTTTTGAGGATCTAGATATTTATGGGCTTAATGCCGAACAAGAATTATATCAAACTCTGTTGAAAGCTTATCAAAAACAGAAAACAGAAAAAGTTGAAAATATTCAAAATCTAATCTTTGTTTACGTTAAGAACTGGTTTATGGAAAATCCGATTGCTGCAAAACAACAAGCTGAATCAAGCGAAGAATTACCGAAAGTCCCTTTGCATGATTGGCTCAACGAAGGTTAAGATCAGTCGTGACTAGGGAAAGTGTCTAGGTGTGTCTCAGCGTAGCTGACGTGTCTTTTTAGTTGAAAATTAAGTGATCAACTAAAAAGAGCTAATCTATAAAATAGGCTACTGCACCAGGTGTTCCAGAAGTGATTAAATTGTTCAAACTATACAACGCAATATCAGCTGTGGTTCTAATTTTTTCACCGTGATAGTCTTTCAAGTTAACAATGAATTCTATGTCTTTTTTGTAGTTTATAGCTTTTTTTATAGCGACTTCTTTTTCGCCTGAAGTCAAAGCTTTGTAATATTCAATTCGAATTCTAAATAAAGTAAATAATAAGCTGAAATTAAATACTGGGCGAGAGGATAGAATTTCTCCGAGTTTGTCACAACTTTCTTCTGCCTTAGCTAATAATTCAAAATCAATATTGGTTTTGTCTAAAACAGCATGATCAATCAACGAGTCGGTTATGTTAGAGATTGCAGCAGGAAGTACGTGTAAATATTGACAATCAATTGAACTGATATGATCTACTTCATAATCTTTTAAAGTTTCTAGAAAAAATTTTAAGTGATCAATTTTAAACTTAGGGGTAAAATCTGCAATCAGTTGGAGATAATAGTTTGTTAAATAGTTTTTACTTTGTATTTGATCAAAAAGTCTGTCCATTTCTGCAGATGTAATTGGTTCGATGAATGGTGCAGTTTGTTCAAATTGATGTTTAATATATAAAAAACTGCGGTAAGATCGCAAGGATTGATCTTTCTCTGCCTTAGCAATTTCGTATAATTCCTTTAATTCGTCTAAATCCACCTCATGGGTGATCGATTTTTGAGTAAGTTCTCTAATTTTGCTGCGATAGCATTTTCCATATTTTCGATGTCGCTAAGATCCGTTATATGGGCATTGATTCGGCACATGATCAACTCTAAATCGGTTGAAGTTAACGCACATTCACCTCTTTCAAATCTTGAATAAGCAGAGGTGTCCATAATCCCTTTTGGTGGATTGTATTGGATGAGCTGGAAAGAGAAGAAACAACACTTAGGTAGACGTGAGTATGTGCCATTTTTTGAACGTTTCCTAAAGGTGTCTTCTCTGATCTATGTGAGTATTTTTGTACTCAATTTACTGTTGGCAGTCGCTCTAAATCCACGCGCCTACCTCAGCTGTTACAATTTATTTCCACTCAATGCGCTTTTTTATGTGTCGTCATAGGATTTGTCAACAAACGAAGTGTTCGTTCGATGGACGAAGAATTCACTAAACTTCGAAATAGTAGAGAATACCAAGAGCGAAAAGAGCGGAAATTTGAAGTGGCAAAAGAGGAGCAACGTCGATTTAAGGAAGAACAGGAACAGCTCAAAGAACTAGAAAATGAAGAAAATAATAGTCATAGAGAGCGAAGAAAGAAGAAAATAGATGCGAACCATTCAGGAGATTTATTGGTGGGTGTAGATGAATTTGGTCATCGAATGACCATGGATTTTTCTGAACTCAACCAACATGCGACCTTCAGCGGAACGACCGGAAGCGGGAAAACAAGCTTGAATATGATCTTTGTGGACTATGCGATTGCGCATAATATTCCGGTACTTTACATCGATGGGAAAGGCGCAAAAGATACGTTGGAGTCAATCCAAACAATCGCAAAGAAGTATGACAAGCAGGTCAAAGTCTTTAGTGATACGAATAATGTTCGCTACAATCCGATCAAACATGGTAACAGTGTCATGGTTCGTGATCGACTGATCACGCTTGCGGAAACGGAGAGTGTCTTTTATTCAGGGGCTGCTAAGTCACTGATTCAAGCAACAGTTCAGTTTTTGGACCTGTTTGAAATCGATCGAACGTTGCACCAATTATCAGAACATTTCTTACCAAGAAATGTCTTAATGCAGTTTTTGAACGCCCAATTAGCAATCAAAGAAGACCTTCTTTTTATGGCGGTAGAAGAAAAGGAAGAGAAGAAAAAGAAAAAATCAACGAAGAAAAAAGAGACTAAAGACAGTGAGAATGACGAGGAGCAACGGAAGAAAAATCGGTTAGAAGAATTAGATGTTGATGCAGAACCAAGTATCGAACCTGACGGAGAAACGCTAATTGAAATCAATCCGGAACACTTGCCGTTAGAAGATTTGTATTATCTTATCCGTCGATTTCGGTATCTTCTTCCTGAAAAACAAAAAGAAATGTTTAAAAAGTTGTTTATGCGCTATGAACATAAAGACAATCCCTTTTATCTTTACGCAACGTCAGAAGCACTACAAACCAACGTCAACATGTTGATTGATAGTGAACTAGGACACTTATTTGACACGTCAGAAAAAGGTGTAGAAGAGTTGGATTTGCTGAAAGACAGTAGAAATAATGAGATCATGTTCCTGACTTTGAATGGTCTGGTGTACAAAGATTACATTAAAACGCTCGCACAATTTTTCGTCACAGAAGTGAACTATTTAGCTTCTGAAAACTATATCTATAGTAATTTCCAACCCTTTTTATTGATCTGTGATGAGCCTTCAGTTTATTTGAACGATTCCTTTTTAGATACAGTGAACAAAGGAAGAGGTGCTGGACTACACACAATTTTTAGTCCACAGATGTTAGCGGATATTGATCGAATCGATCCAATTCTTACACGTCAGCTTGTAGGAAACTGTAATACCTACTTCATTGGGCAAGTCAATTCAGGAGAAGAAATCGATACGTGGACGTCACTGATCGGGACCTATAACGACATTGAAAAGACGTCGATGGTGGAACAAGAATATGGTTATAGTGATTTAGAGAAGACAGATTGGATATCTTCTAGAGGAACGGTTCGTAATGTTCGTAACTTCATTGTCCATCCAGATGAGTTACGAGACGTTCGTCAAGGAGAGTTTATCGTCTATCGAAAATCGAAAAGTATTCGAGAACAGGCGAGTCGTGTGTACGTTGTAAATGCAGCGAACCGTTGATTTTCAGCAATGTTTTTTGAGAATCCACCGTGAATCCACCGAGAAACAGGCGAGAATCCACCGAGAATTGGAGTCCGTGGGCGCCTTGCCGCAAAACGTTGTCACACCAAGGTTTATTCTTTCTTTTTGCTAAAGCAAAATTCCTGACCATTTACGTTCAACGTGGGAAAAATCCCACTTATTAACGTAAATGGTCAGGAACCGAAAAAATAAACCTGTGACAAATGCGGCAAGGCGCCCACTAAACGCTAAAAAAAATGACTATCTGATGAATATGTAGAAGCAAAACTTTAGGTGTGTTGTGGTGATGGTAGTGATGAAAAGGATCAACCCCCTACCCCCAATCATAGGGGTCTCAAACTATCACCCTCCGCCCTCTTTCATTCTTTGAAAGAGGAAACTTACAACTACCCCTTGCGCCTGCGCCCCTTCACCAAATCTTGAAGGGTCTGTCACAGAACATAAACCCGAAAGAGATGATCGAATAAATGATTGAGTCTAATCTGAGGAAAAGGGTGGTAAGAATTCGAGAATTACTATATAGCAAATATGTTGTCTTAGAAAAAGAAAATACAGAGTGGTTAATTTTAAATCTATTGCACGAGTTAAGAATAATGACTGCCAATCAAATCCTACTTCTGATTAACCAAGAGTTTCCTATTGGTAAGAGTTCGATTTATCGAAGGCTAGCAGCATTATTAAAACTCGAAATGATTGATTTTATACAAATTAAAGAAGAAGAAAATCAAAGATACTTTTATCTAACTAAAAAAGGGCATAATTCGATAGGAGGTATCTATTCTTTTCCAAAAGTTCCTGAATACAATTTGAAACACCATATTGAAGTCACGAATTACTTGATTGAATCGATGCGGTTGGCAAAAACAAAGTCTACATTTTTATTGGCTCAATCGGAACGTAGGCAGATGTATGAGAAGAAGGATATGTCTAAAGCAAAAAAAGGAACACTGTTTCATGTTTCAGATTATGTTTTACGATTCGAAAACCAGATGGCAGAAGTTAGTAACTGGCATTTTGAAATTGAGCTAACACTTAAATCACAGAATCGATATACGAAAGCCATTTTTCCAAAGTATCTTCGGTTGCTTACACAAAAAAGAAATGCGCAATTGATTTATGTCACACCAAGCAATATTATTTATAACTCCTTAGATATGTTTAAAGAATATTTTCTGCTCAAGAAACAAGACGAAGAGCTGAAATCAATCGATGCTTCTGCTTTTGATCGTCTGCGTATTGTATCGAGTAAAGAATTCAATGGAGTATTGAAAAAAATGTTAGAAGAAAATGATTTTATCAATGAGCGTTGAACTAATTTAAAGGATAAGTTTTTTTGTTGCCCCGACACTCCGACCGCCACCACCGTTTACGGGGCAACAAAAAAAGGAAAGCAAGCTTTCCAGTTTTGGCATTTATGTAGTTTTTTCAGCAGTATCGTGGTATAATCAATATGTAAAGAGGAGTTGCGTCAACAACTCCCCATAGCAGCACCGTTTAAGACGGTGACCGATTTAAATATATTTCAAAGAAAAATAATCGTCGACCGGCTAAAGCTGACGGTTATTTTTTGTTGTCTTTGTTATTGCTGATTGCCAGAACTAATGTAGCGAATGCTAACGCAAACATTAGAGCTTCGTAAACAGACAAGCTTATTCCTTTCTAGGGATAAAGCCACAAATCAACATAGGCGTCACCCCATTTCTATTGGGACTAGCCACCGTCACAAACTTTACTGCATAAACTATTATACCATAAAAACCAGTCTAAATGCTTAATTCTAAGGCATTTGGATTGGTTTTTTGTTTGTCAATTAGAGGTATTTCTTCCTTCGCTCCAACCGCCACCGCCGCTACGGAAGAAGCCATGTGTTTACTTCAGAAATTCAAAAGATAAAACCAGTTCAAAACCTTTCTCACGTCAGGCTGATGAACTGGTTTTTTCTT
>NZ_JARJHD010000022.1:0-15087 GCF_030441955.1 Enterococcus spodopteracolus
TTAATTCCATCGGAAATGTTTTGATGATATCTTTTTCTCGTTCATTGTCGTAAATGATTGCCCCTTGTCGACCATCGACCTCATCAAATCGCAAATCTGATTCAGGAATCGTCAACTCCATCTCATTCAGGAGATAGAGGTTCTTGTCAATCGACTTATGGCCATTAAATTCAAAATAGGGTTGTACAGCTTTCACTCTAATCTCCTCCTCATTTCATCTGCCGTGTGTTCTGCGAGTAATTCCGACAATTCAGCAATATCTAATTTGTCATTGATTGTAATCTCATCAAAATGAATATCGATATGCGGTGTATTATGGATCGTTTGGGTGGTGGTTTTTGTCTCGCTCTTAACTGCTGGTAACGACAATCCAAACCCAGCATTACCGGCAATCGCCACCGACTCAGCTTGAATATTCGGCAAGACAAGCTGGGCACCTAAATCCTCAATGGCATCTAACGCTAAATGCTTGAATCGCTCAATCCCTTCACCAATACCAGCAGGAATCCACCGTCCCACATCCATCTCCATCACTTTGGATGGTGAGTTGATATCTAAAGCTCTTTGCATCGTTTGTGCCACTTGATTAGCGATGGAAGCTGCAGTGCTAAGAACGTGAGCTTGCCCGGCAATTAATCCATTGTTTAAACCGATCATAGAGTTTTGACCGATGCGATAAAATTGATCAGGCAAATGACTCATCTGATCCGGCATGCGCTGCGCACCATTACGGATTGTGTCGTTCGCATCTCGCATCCCATCACTGTAGGCTTGATTTGATTCACGCATGATTGCTGTGGCAATCTTAGGAAGACTTTGTAAAGTTTTATCTATTTCCTTAGTCAGTTTTTCAAAAACTTCCTGCATTTTTTTAGATCCCTCATTGGATATTTTGACCATCTCTTCCGTCATTTTATTGATTTCAGAAACTGCCTGAGGGGCGGTATCAGCGATACCTTGGCTTGTACCTTTACCTACCTTTTCTCCATGTTTTTGGTATTCTTGTTGATTCATGTGTGTGGAAATTTCATTCCCTGGTACTAGTGCAATTTCTTTCGCTGCTTTTTGGACAGCTCCTTGACTATCCGTTATTCCTTTGGCAGATCCGGCACCAACATCTTGACCATTTTTATTGTAGTTACTAGCAGTCATTTCGTTGTTTAAAATATTTTCTGGAACCATCGCAATCTCTTTTGCTGCAGATTCTACTTGTGGTTTTCCTTCACGTACACCTTGACTTGTGCCTTCACCAACAGGATGCCCCAGAGAAATATATTTATCGATCCCCACGGTTTCTCTAATCGTTTGTTCCGGAACATTAGCTACTTCTTTAGAAGCTTCTTCTACTGAAGTAATATTATCTAAAATTCCTTGCCCAAATTTTGTTGGTGGTGCTGCACCCATTGAGGCATAGTCTGTTTGTTCTAGTTGAGGGCCCATCACTCTCTCTGGCGTTTGAGCAACTTCCTTTGCTGCTTCCTCTACTTTGGGGGTTGCTTCTACCATCCCATCCCCAATTTCTTCGACAGGTTGACGTCCCCACTGTGCAAAATCTCGACCCTCTGTTCCTCTGCGTAAAGATGCCTCACTTTTTTCTGGAACTAATCCAAATTTTTCAGCAACAGTTTCCGTTTCTTCACCAACGATATTTGCCATACTCGCCATCGCTTGCTTCATCGTTGCGTCCGCAGTCCCATTTAAATCACTAATGTGCTGTTGTGCTGTTTCTGGTAATTTACCTAATTCAAGATCTAAATTTTCAACAAACCACGCCGATTGTTCAGCTGACATTTTTGGTAGGTCCTCCATATGAAGACCCATTTGTTCCAGCAGGGTTTTTGTATGTTCTCCACCTAACTCCGCTAATGAACCAAGATTTAATCCCATCTCATCTACCATCTGTTGCGTTTGTAATGCACCTGCTGGACCTAATTTTTCAAGTTGCATAATAATGCCATCATCTACACCGGCCTTCGCCAAAATGGCAACATTGGTAGACCACGTTCTCATAGCTTCAGCATTTTTTTGTAGATTTTCCTTCATTTGATCCAAGCTTATCGCTTCTTGTTGTTCAATCTGCTTAAAAGCATTCCCTGATTCTTCTACCAGCTTTTTGTACATGCTATTCATAGATTCCAAGGCGGCTTGTTGTGCATCAGATAGAACATTCCATGAAGTAATCATTTGAGAATTAGCTTCTGAGACTGTCTCTGCGACTGCTCGTCTTTTCTCTTGCTCCTCCGTGTACAATTGATTTCGTTCAGATTGATTTTCAACAAGTAAACTTTGAAGTTCATCTTCCTTCTGGGACAGTCCTTCCAGCGATTCTTTGACTTTTTTCTTTCCATCCACGCCAGATTCTGAGGCTTCTTGCTCCAATCTCATACGTTCTTTGGCTACTTCAGTTAATGAGGATTCAATGTCTGCAGCTTCTTGATTCAACGTCTTTTGTCGTTCGGTTAGCCGATTGACTTCTTCCATTCCTTTAGAAGCTTCAATCCGTTTGTTTATTTCTTCTGTGGTTGCATTAAGTAGGCCTGTTTCTTCGTCGTAAGAGAGATTTAGACCAGTCACTGAATTATTCAGTTCATCAACTGTATCAGCCATCAATTTTTTATCCGCAGCCGATTTATCTTCAATTGCTGAAAGCCTTTGTAATTCAGCTGCTAAATCCTTGTTTCTTTCTGTATTCGACTCGATCACTTTTGCTTGTGACTCAAATTCTTTTGCACTGGACTGGGTTGACTTTCCGACATTATCTAGATCGTCTTTTAATCCATCTAATTCACTAGCTAATTCTTTGGTCTTTTTACGTGTATCTAAAAAATTTTTTCCCATTATGGCTGCAGCTACACCAGCTGCTCCTAAAACAGCTGCTGTACCCGCGACTACTGGATTCAATAGAATGCTAGCTGCTGCCAGTGCCTTCTTCGCTGCTGCAGAAGCACCAGCAGCAATCGCATAGGTTTTTTGGGCAGCTGCTGCACCTTTTAGTGAGGCTGCATTGGAAATGTTTGCTGCAACAACCGCTTTAGTGGTGGTGGCGTTCTGTAAGTTGAGACTGATTCCCAGTTTTGTAGCAACTGCATCAACTTTTTTAGCCATCGTCGCACCAGAAGTTGCACCGGTCAGGTATTTCAACATCTGAACATAAGATGCTGTAGCAACTGCTGCTTTCTGTACAATAAGTAGTCCACCAAATGCAGTTCCTAATCCGATAATCACGGGTGAAGCTGTCACAGCTGCGTCCTTCACAGCAATAACCCCACCGGTCATCGTATCAACAGCCGAAACAACAGGAGGGATGACACCAGCGATATTATTCAGCACACCTTCAAATGTTTTACCAAATCCTTGGATATTTTCTTTCATCGAGCCAAAACGTGTTTCTGAGAATGCCTCGTCCATAGATGCGATAATGTTTGCTGTTCCTCGGCTTGTTGCAGTAGCCATATTGGCAAACGATCCTGCCCAAGTATCGCCAGCTTGTTGCGCCATCCCAGAAA
Source organism: Enterococcus spodopteracolus (assembly GCF_030441955.1). Lineage (NCBI taxonomy): Bacteria > Bacillati > Bacillota > Bacilli > Lactobacillales > Enterococcaceae > Enterococcus > Enterococcus spodopteracolus. The sequence goes on from NZ_JARJHD010000022.1 coordinate 3,507, forward strand.
CCGAGGTGAATTCATTCCCACCATCACGCATCGCCTGTTCAACCGTATCAAAAAACTCATTGGCACTAATTTCGCCATCACGCAACGCATCACGAATACTTTGCATACTCATACCAGTCGCATCTTCATAGATTTTCCAAGGATCTACTCCACGGCGAACCATACGATCCATTTGCGCCATATTAACCGTTCCGGTTGCTCGCATCTGGATCATTGCATCCATCACGTTATCCATTGTTTCTGCAGCGCCATCACCATACATGGCAACTGCATCACCCCAGATTTGATAACTTTTTGTCGATTGTTCCAGTGAGCCGTTTTGCATCACTAAACGTTGAACGGTCTGAGCCGCACTATCCAGCATGTAGTTTGTACCAACAACGACATCTCGAACGCCTTCCATACCTGCAGCCGCTTCTTCTGAACTGCCAGTTAATCGAGTCATCGTATTTTCAAAGTTATTCAAAGTATCAATACGACCAAATGCACCATCTAATGAACCTTTAGCCATCGATAGTGCTGTAGTTGCTCCTTTTGTGATCAACATCGCTGCACTTAGTTTGCCCACAGAGCCTGTTAACAAATTGGCTTTTGGCTCTGGTTGAGAAAAGGAGGTACTCATTTTAGCACCAGACTTTTCTGCTTCATCACCCAATGACGCAAGATCCTTTTTCATCGCATCAACCGCATCACTGACAGTCTTTGCTCCGTCTTTGGAACCAGCTTCTAAACTAGTCGCAATGCTCTTTCCTGCCTTAGTTGCTGATAATTCAACAGGAGGAACCATCTGCGCAGAGGACTTTTCTATTGATCCAAGAGCGCTAGCTGCTTGCTTGGAACCTGCTTCAAACGAATTACCGATGCTTCTACCTGCCTTGGGTGACGTCACTTCAATACTGGCTAACATGTTACTGCTTGATTTCCCAATACCATTTAAAGCGCTCGTCGCCTCTTTGGCACCAGATTGAAAGGAGCTACCAAGCTCTTTGCCGATTTTAGGTGCAGAAGATTCCACAGAAGAAACCAAGCTTGTGACTGATTTAACGACACTTTCATTAGCCTGATTGGCATCTTTGGCGCCAGAATCAAAGGATTCACCCATGATACGTCCTGACTTAGCTAGTTCAGTGCTCGTCGTGGCGGTTAGGTCTGCCACTCCTTTAGCCACGCTATCAGTCGCTTGATTGGCATCCTTGGCACCTGTATCAAAGTTATCACCGATTGACTTACCGGCTTTAGCTGTTGCAGATTCGGTCGTCTTTCCTAAATCATTGACCGTCTTTTCAACAGAATCTACTGCTTGATTTGCCGATTTTGCTCCTGATTCGGTATTCACACCCATGTCAGACCCGACTTTTTTCATGACATCATCGGCATTTTTACCCAGTCTGGAAAAGCCTTGTTCGACCGTGTCGATTTCTTTTGTGACCTGTTTTCCATTGACGATTATGTCGATCGTTACCTTGCCATCACTTCTGCTCATCTTCTTCACCTTCTTTCGGTAGTGCGTATGCTTGTTTCGCTTCTAACAACTGTTTCTTCGCTTTTCGTATCTCTTTTCCTTTTCCCTCCGGCAACTCTCGTTGACGGATATCAACGATGTGTTTGAAATGTGTATCACTAGGCAATCCATTGAATAATGCAATGAACTTTTCCCATCGCATCTTTCCCTGCTGTTCCAATAAATCAATCCGATAAGTTTGATAAAAGGCAGCGAAGATACTTTCAGCATCGTGCTCAAAAGAAAAAACCTCTTCTGCAATTTCTTTCATCTTTGGTTTCATGAGGTTCCCTTTCCAGTCATAGCGTGGTTTCGGGCGTTCCCATATACCAAAAGCTTCTAAGACAGACAAGAAAATCTCATTTTGTGTTTCAATGTCACATAAAAAGGAGACGCCCAATAAAATCCGCAGCCCTAAAACAATTTTTTCGGGTTCCGTCAAAACTGAATCTTTTAACAGGTCAAAAAGACGTAGCACCGTATCGAAAGAAAGATTGATCGGATAACTAACGCCTTCGATTTCCACTGTGTCTTCTAGTCGATACTGTAGTTTCATTGCTCTATCCTTCTAAGTAACGCTGCATTTTATCGAAGAATTGTTTTTTTCGTCCGCCAAGCTCTTCTCCTACCGCAGAACAAATCTCCATGTAGTACTCAGAAATCAATGTGTAGTCAGGCGAAAGCTTAAACAACTTGTTAAATGCGCCATCTCCTAAAAGCTGATCCATCACTTTTTCTAATTCTTCATGCGCCTTCCGGTCAGCTGTTTCCGGTTTGATCATCTCTTTTTTCAGTTTTTCAGTGATCTTTGCAGACTTTGTCGCATAATTTGAAACTAATTTCCAAAAGGCTTCTGCTCCTTTTTCGGATGTATCAATATAAAATGTGTGTTCGCCAATCTCAATTGGTAGTTGTGTTTTCTTCACTTGGATTTTTACCATGTTTGTTTCCCCCATTCGTTGGTATGTAAAAAAGAGAAGCGATAATCGCTCCTCTTACTTAGTCTCTTCTTTCTTGTTTGCTTTGTTGCTAACTGACGTAGAATTCAACGCTGCCTCCGAATTACTACCACCAGATCCAGGCGTGCCTTCTACTGGGGTCATATTAAAGGTAATCGTACAGCCAAATGCTTCTTCGACTTCCGCAGCACCTGATCCAGCAACGATATCTGTAACAGTGGCATGCCCGACCCATTGCTTTGTTCCATCAGAGCTAACAATTCTATGCCAAACCTTACGCCCAACACCAGTCTTCAGCTTCATATCTGCAATTAATTTCTGTGCTGGATCCGTTGACGCATAAACACCTGAGATATCGTAGGCAACTGTTACTCGATTAACGGCATTAGAATGCTCGCCATCGTAGAAAAATCGTTCGGAAGTTGAGTCTGCACTAGAATCCGAAATATCTTCAATCCCAGCTCCTAACTCTAGCCAAGCTGATTCTGATGGTGTTGCTGATGTAGTGGTAAATGGTGCAATAAAATGACCACGATTACTATTTACGTTAAACATTATTCTTCACTCTCCTGTGGTTTATTTTTAAAATATAGTTTTGCTTGGATGACCAAGCGATAATAAAAGAACTTTTGATTATCCTGGCCAACTAAAAAGGGTTCATTGGCAATCGCCAACGCCATAAATTGATAAGAATCATTTTCTGATGGGACGGACTTCACATTTTCTAAGATCTCTGACAATTGATAAATGATCCGATCGCCAGAAAAATCTTTTGTCTTTAATCGAAATTCAAAAGGCAATTCCTTAACCTTATCCCCATTCATGTACGACTTGACCGTGCGCCCTCCCGGTAAGGGAACCAACCGAATCGACTCCTCTTGATCGATGGCTTGGATAATCACTGGCACATCGATTTTGCTGGCTACTTCCTGCAGCCGATCAATAAAATCCATTATAGTTTCGCTCCAATCTTAAATGCCTGCAACCAATCACTCATGAATAACGGTTTCGCTGCTTCATCCCAAAATGGACCAGTGCCGGGCTGCTTATTCACAAATGGGATCCAAACACCAGTTACTGGATGTTTCCGACCGCCATAATATTGAGGACCGGCATATGGTGCGTCAAATATCAGCTGACTTCCCCGACCAGATACATGGCCAGTGTCACGCAAATGCATGGTGTCCCAAGGTACTACGGTTTCGTTCATGGTTTGCAGCATGCGGTTGGCCATGTTCAGCTGACCTAGTCCCAAGTTATCTTCACTAAGCTTTGATCGGACACCACTTAGATCAATGTCAATCTTGATTCCACTCATCAGACCACCTCAATTTCATAACCAAATGGCTCAGGCGAATCAGCATTCAGCGGTACAACTTTTGCGATCGTGTACTGTTTGCCAAAAATCTCAATTTGATCTGCAACTGAAAATTCTGGTAATGGTCCAGTGTATTTCTTCACCATAGAAATCAATGCATTGGGTGTTTGTACTTTCCCATCAATATCCCTCGGCTCAAACTTGACTGTGTCATCAAAGCGAACATACTCAATCACAAGCTCATCCTCAAGAATGGGTTCGCTCCTTGGCGTTAAGCCGATTTTCTTTCGATAGATCATTGTATAAGGGAAAGATCGTTTTGGCGGCATTCTCATCGACTCACTCCTCTGTACAGTAATCCAGTTCCCGATAACTGCAGCATAGCGTCCCCAGAGAGCAGAGATACTTCGTTTGTCGATGACGAACCACCTTTACCTTTAGAAACGCTCATCCGCCCAATGGACCAACTATCAGGTTCTTGCATTCCAAACGTGGTAGTGGCCTCAGCCTCATGCATGTACTCAATCTGGTAAGCAACAGCCAACTTGAATGCATTGCGACGCAATGGGATGTCAGATTCAAGATCGTTGCGTTGGTAGAAACGTCTCGTTTGGATGTCCAACAATGCACTGGCTTTTCTCAGAAGCTTTCGGAAATCTTTTTCAGTCAGTTCTGTTTCTTTATCCACCAAGCGTTTATACTCTTTAAGAGACAAGTAGCCACATGGCTCTATGCTCTCCTGATCGTCAAAGATTTCGTTCAACGGCTTACGTCTTATTCGTTCCATGGTTTCACCTCCATGAAAAAAGAGAGTGGTTATTCACTCTCTTTTAACAGCTCAATTAATTCTGATTTCTTGGCAGTAGATGGATACTCAATGCCAAGATGATCTAACTCAGCTCTAAGCTCATCAACTTTCATGTCATCGATTACAAATGATTTACCTTCTACCCCAGACTTCCCCGGTTCTTCCGGGGTCATGCTTTTGGGTCATCATAAGAGATATAGATTGCTGGACGTGCTTTCTTAAGTACTAAGCAATCGTAATAATCCAACCCTTTGATGGTGTCACGGTAACCCCCTCGATCCTGTTCTGCAGGAACCAAATCAATCGTATTGTACTTCTCGATTGGCTTAGCAACGGTGATAGGTGTCATGATGAAATTAATACGCTTGTCTTCATCCACCTGTAATCGGTTTTCGGCAACTTTTTGGATGATGATATTCGTGCCATCAAGCATCTCAACACGTCGATCGATACCATTGAATTGAACAGTGTTGGTAGTAAAAGTCTTAGAGACACCATCTGCATTTTTCAATGCTTTGTATGCATCACTAGACATAAATGCTACGAATTGACCAATTACTTCCGCATCAGTCATGTATGCTTCAGCATCATCAAAGCTATCTAAAATATTTGCTTTAGTAATGGCTTCTTTGACTGTTTTCCCTTTATAAACTTCATCAGAGGTATCAAAACCAGCTTCAAGCAAACGAGCTACTGCAGTTTGATCTTTTTCAGGGATCGTAACCAATCGAGTGTGCTCTTCAATAATAGCACCTACTTGATATGCTGCATTTTCCGATTGATCTAAGCGGTCCATATCGTAACCCATCCAGCGCTCTTGCTCCAATTTCAAAGTTGATTTTTCAACCGTGATATTGTTGCGTTCGTTTTCTTTATTCCGCTTATAATCAGCAGCTGTAAAACCTTGCATCTCGTTCACCCGAACTTCTTTCACTCCGACAAAATCTTCTTCGGTAATATCTTTTGCTCCTTGGGTCAATACTTCCCATACTTGCGACTCAGCTGCAAATTCCTTATCAATTTTTGCTAAATCTTTACTATCTAAAACTACTCCCATGTTAATTCACTCTCCTAATCAGTTTTTATTTTTGCGATATTCTCGGCTAGATTATCTTTCCAGCTTTTTTCTTTAGGTGGTTCGCCACCGCCTGTATTCCCAGCAGCCACAAATTGCTTTTTCTTCGTCTGTGGTGCAGGATTGCTGGATTGAAACAAATAATCTTCGTCTTTTTTCAGTGCGGCTACTTTATCATCTAATCCCTTGACACCTTCGTCAGTCATTTCCAACTCATCTGCCTTCAACAAAGCTTTCACAGCTGTAATGTTCTTAGCCCCAGCTTGTGTTAAAGCTAATTCGATCGCAGCATTCTTACGATCTGCTAGTCTTTCAGCAGTTACGGTTTCTAACTGATTTTTATAGTCATCAATTTGTTTTTGCAGATCTTCATTTCCACTATTCGATGCTTTCAACTGCTCAACAAGCGCATTTGCGGCGGTTAAATCTTCGTTTGCCGTTTTTAGCTTTTGAGACTTATCATTAAAATCAGCTTTAGGCACAGCATTTTTCGGAAATTCTGATTTTATTTCTTTTGTCGCTCCGTCTAGATCAAACTTCCCATCCTCTCCGACGTGTTTTGATAAAATTTCTTTGATCCATTCCATGATTCATTCTCCGTTCCTTTTTATTCTGGTTGGTACCAGTTTAGAGTGTGAGTTATACCGCTCACTCGGTAGATAAACAGTTTAATGTCATATTCAGGACAAAATAAAAGCCTAGCAAGCTAGACTAAACAAACCAAAATCCTCAAACTTCAAAGCAAGACCAATTTGCTTTAATCCTTCAACCATGCTTCCTCCTTTTATGAATATACTTGCTCTCTCGAATAATCCCGGCGTAACAATTGATCATGCTCATTGATAAAAGTACGCAGTGCTGCTTGACGTCGTCTGACCAGTTGTTTGAAGTGCAGAACATCTTCTTTGTTGTCCATTGTCGTTGCTGCGTTCAATTGCCGCTTAGCACGACGAATAGCGACTTCCATGCGGCGTTGCTTGGCAACCAAGTCCGCATTGTCAATCGCTTGCTTTGGATTATACTGCTTCATGTGAATATCAAGATCCGGATCATAGATTTGGATGTACAATCGATGTCGACAATTAATACCTTGGGTTCCGTCAGGCTCACCGTATCCATAATCATAGATCGATGAAATATGACGTAATTCTTCCGGTGCATCCTCTTTACGGACAAGCAAGACCCATCCGCCTTGGATACGAGCACAGTGTGGTCGTGCAGCCATATGGCTACTCATTAGCGCTGTGACAATTCCATGCTCTAATCCTCGCTTAAGTCGTAGATCCTGATAAACTCGATGAGTTGTGGTTTTCAAAACCATCCGAACGTAGCGTTCAAGGCTCCATTCACGTCCTGATTTGTCGACAAAGGTCGTCATCACCCCTTTTTCCACCATCGCATAGATCGATTCTCTAAGCGCCTGTTGTGGCGTTTTAGTGCCGCCAATGATTTTGGCTACAGTATCGTTTAAAACTTGTTGATACATCTTAGCCAGTGGATTATTCGGATAATTAGTGTCGATCAGCGTTTGATTGACATGATTGTCGAGATCTCGCCATTGCTGATTGAGATACGACTCCATCACATTGTCGATCTCAGTTCGTGATGGCGGTTCTTTTCCAGTTTGCTTAGACAAGTTTTGGTCAAGATCTGAAATGACTTCAAACCCCATATCCACGATGATTTTACGTAGCTGATCATAAGAATACTGACTTGTTTCATTGACCAATTGCTGCAAAGATTGTTGATTCAATAAATTTAATTGATGCATCTTTTCAATTTTCCAATGAAAAGCGTTGTCCTCATTCAAAGGCGTTCGAGTTGGCATTTTCAAATGCTTGACAAGCATCCTCATGATCTCATCTTCCATCGCCATATAAGCATCTTGAATGTAAGAAGCCTCAATATCTAACTGGTTAGGTGTAATGGCCATTCAATCACTCCTCGAAGTCTTCGTATCCAGAATCTCGTATTTTACCAGTAGTCTCATCAACTACATCTAATTGCGCTTGTCGGTAAAGATCTTTTGCCTTACTTTCAGGCAACTTCATTATTTTGGCTAAAGTTAACCATCCGGGAATCAGCCCATCATTTTTCAGTTCACGATAATAATCAGATTCTGACTTTTTATCTAAGAAGATGCCATCATCAAAGTTCACACCGATCTCTTCACGATTCGGAGATTCACCACTAAATAGTGGTTTCCCATCAACTTCTGTGGCCCGGCCTAACTCACATAACGCTAGTACAACATCCCGAATGAATTCCTCTAATTCGGTTGTTTGTTGGTTCCTTGATTGATATGTTTGCGAGTTCTCGCTGATTACCTCAGTTGCCGTCTTATTCGTCGTACGTACCCCGGCACCATCGAAAACGAACGTACCAGTCGAAAGTCCCACTTCCATTTCTAGAAGACGTAACCGATGATTGATTGCTCCAATGTATTGTTCTGTTCGAATTTCATGAGTTAGATCCGTAATCTTAAAATCATCTGGTTTAGATCCGGGAATAACCACATAGAAATCATCGTTTGGGTCAAAGGTTAAATCAATATTTCCAGTCTCTTTATTGGGCACACCATCCAGCATCGATTCAGGAACAGCAACTCGGCGTTTCCCCACATCGATTTCATGATCAAATGCATCTAAAGCTTTGTTTAATCGATCGAGTGTTCGTTTACAGTTATCGTACACACCAACACCAAGTGGTGAGTATGGGTTGATATTGTTAAAACCTGCTGTCTTAAAATAAGAGAAGATTGGACGTTCAATTTCTTCACCATGAACAGCCGCCTCAAACTCTTCGTACTGCTTTAATGTGTTTAAAGATACTTGCATCCCCAACACATTAGATTTTTCACTTTCGTATAGTTCCATAGAGACCCAATACTCACCATCGATCCACTCATGGAATTCTAACAAGGTATAATAGAACGTTTTATTCCCTTGGGTTTTGATCGTTTTAAATGCCATTGCACACTGACTGATCTTATTTGTACTGCTTTCCAATGGAAAGAAGGCATCCGGGAGCGCCCATGAAAATTCCACTTGTCCTGATTGATCATTGAAATAAGGTCGCACAACTAAGCCACCAAGAGCCATTGCTGGTTCAAGATACTTACTGAGATTACGCTTGAAGTCATTATGTTGAAACACAGACTCTATCCAAGCGCTAGCTTCATCATATTTTTTTGATTTATCGTCTTTTCCGATCGTGATTTCTGCCTGTTCATTGAACATTACCTTCGCATATTCAGAAGCAACCTTGCGGGCCATATTGATATTCGCCTTTGCCCTCTGATCAGAATTACAATGGGTGTACCCTTGATAATAGAGCAAGCTGTTTTGAATACGATCATATTCTTCACGACTCATTTGAATCTTTGGATGATCTAAAATACTTTGTAGCTCTTTTTTCGCTCCTATCGCAACCGCCCCCTTTCCAAAAACTCTTTTTATTGCTTGCCAAAATGACACCTGATCACCTCCTGCTAAAGAACATAGCGTTTCGTAAAGTAATTAATCGCATAACGACATTCGTCTAATGCATGGTTGTTTTTATCCACTGGGTATCCAGAATCATTCCGAACGTACATTCCTAATTCTTTGATGAAATGATAGTGACCATACTTGCCATCATGATCGTAAAGAAAAAAGCGTCCTTTTGAAAAGGCGCTTTGCGTTCGTTCAATCCCTACTTCAATTTTAGTGCCATTGCTGGTTACTTTGTCTTTTGAGTTGTTGTCTGCTTTTGTTGTGACGATTCCTAACACACGTAATTCCTCACTCAATGACTTACAGGCTGGATCGACAAAGAATTTTGAATGCTTAGGCAGCCATGACCACTCTTTATAACACCATTCTTTAAACTGCTTAATTTCCTTGGCATACTCACTCATCGCTTTCGTGACACCCGTGTCGGCACCACTATGATAGAAGTTGGCCATTCGATAGAGATTATACTTTCCGTCTTTCCATGTAACGAGATTTAAGGAACAGGTAGTAGCATCACTTTGTCCGCCGTCTGCACTAAAGAACGCTTCTACAGACTTGCCTATAATTTCTTTTGTCATATGGATATCTTCATTAAACATTGAATAGATCACACCCTCAGGCATCACACGATCACCTAGCCAATCTCGTTTGTACAGATACTCGGAGACTTTACATTCCGCTTCCCATTCTTTCAAAGCTTGTTTCGTTAAAATAGGATTATCTTGTGGTCGCCAATGACGAAACTTAAAAGACCCAGTTTCTATAAAGGGTTTAAGAGTTTCTAGGTTCGGATGATTTGGTGCTGGCGGATTCTGTTCAGCGAGATGATAACGAAAACTAGAAGCTTTAGTCCGACGAAAAGCCTCCTCTATGACCGCTTTGTTAAGCAGATTGAATTCCAAAAAAGTGACAGTTCCAAATGACATACCAGTGATAGCGCCGACAGCATTTACTTTTCCGCCGCCTTTATAATAGATCCGCTTTTCTCCCTCTGGAAGATTGATCCATAAATGATCCCCATGCTCATCGTGTCGAATCTCAGCACAGCTGGCAAAGATATGTTCCAGTCCGAACCCTTCACAATCCATAAACATTCTGTAAGCTTGTTCTTGGTTATAAGCAAGTACAAGATGATTCGTATCGGGATGTCCTGCATAGATCAACGCCATTTTCTGCGCATCTGACATGGTTTTGCCTGAACGAATCGTTCCCTCATTCAATTCCATCCGAATTCCCTTGAGTGATTGGAAAATATTCTCTTTTTGTTTAGTCGATAGCTTCAACTGACTCATCTTGTCCACTCCCCTCGTCTTTCTTTATTGGACCAATAAGCGATTGGCCGATATCAATAAGGCCCTGTACTTTATTTTGCTCACCTTGTTTCAGAATAAGTTTAGAGACTTTATGTTCGAGAATATCCGCTTCAAAGGCTATTTTCCGTTTTTGCTCTTCCATTAATACAACTTTTCCTCCTAATAGAGATAATTCATTTAGTTGTTTAATCGATTTTGTCAACTGGTTACTAATCCGAGTTAGCGAATCTTCAATTGAAAGAATATCATCAATTTTACGGTATACTTTTCTACTTACTTGGATATCTTGCATTGCTTCACGTTTGATTTCTAGCTTTTTACCATCTTTTTCTATGGGAGTTTTTATTTTTCTTAGCTGTTGCAGCCGCTCAACTTCTTCCTCATTTAGCCCTTCTTCGGCTTTTTTGATTCTTTTCATCATCCGTAGCTGCCGAATCTTCAGTAACCGTATTTCTTCGGACAAAACAAAAGAAGGATCATCATCCAACCTTGAATAGATGTCCTTCTCGTCATCGCTTAACGTATCAAAGAATATTGTTTCATATTCGCCTGTTTTCAAAGCGTTCTTGTTTCTCTTAGGTGGTGATGCCCTTTTATTCCCTTTATTACCTACTGCATTCTTATTGCCTTCAGGCGCACCCCTATTATTTGGTTGCACCCCTAAAGTTGCACCCCCTCTTTGCCAGCCATAACGTTTCCGCCATGATTTCAAAGTATTCAGGGGAATAGAAAGCTTTTCAGATATTTCTTTATATTTCGAGCCTTCTTCATACATTCGCTTAGCTTGCTCTTTCTTATCCATACACCATATAACACCACCTCACAATTCTCAGTAATTGAGTTTTGTTTTCTATTTTTCAATGTCCTTTAACATCAGATCAGCTTCAATCAATATCTTTAAATCGGAAACTTTATCTAACTTGATTTGTCCTGACTGGAGATTTTTAAGCCATTTCCCCAAAGCTATTCGAATGATTTTCTTATACTCATCAATAGACTCTGCTTTCTCCATCGCTTTTTCAATCTCATAGTCTAAATCAAATTTTTCGTTTTCCATTGTCTAAGCACCCCGACATCTGTTATGATGCTAAAAGATACAGAGGGTATCGAAAA
>NZ_JARJHD010000023.1:0-14804 GCF_030441955.1 Enterococcus spodopteracolus
CGCTTGCTGAATTGATCGAACATCCCGAAATCATCGAGCTTGGTGGTAACGAAACGAAAACAGTGACACTTGATCTGAAGATGCCAAAAGAAGCATTCGACGGCTTCTTAGCAGGTGGCTTACGGATAGAAGAAGTCAAAGAAAATACAACTGACGAAACAACTGATGAAGAAGGGGTCGCCATCCAGAATGAGTTTGCGTATATCATTGGTGTAGTTGTGAGCAACAAACAAGATGCTGTACAACCTGATTTAGAGTTGTTAGATGTTTTTGCCGATCAACTCAACTACCGTAATGTGATCAGCGCCAATCTCCAAAACTTTACTCCGACATTTGTAAATCGTTTGGCCGTCGAAGCCACGATACAAAAAGTGGGCGAGGAAGAAATTTTATACCAAGCCAGTCAAGAACAAATGCAAATGGCGCCAAATTCGAATTTCAATTTTCCGATTTCTTTAGAAGGCGATCGTTTTCGCAGTGGCGAATACCTGTTAAAACTAAAAGCTACCTCAGGGGAAGAGGAATGGGAATGGGAACGAACCTTTACGATTGATGCGGATGAAGCACGAGCATTGAATCAACAAGATGTCACGATTGATACAGGTATCAACTGGTTGTTTATCGGAGTCGCCCTATTGGTCCTTATTTTGTTTGCGTTCATCATCTATTTACTTGTTCAAAAGAAACGTAGTACTGAAAAAGAAGAGCCTAAATAGGAGGGAGAAAGCAAAATGAAGAGTAAGAGAATCAAAGGAATGCTTGTCTTGGGTGTGGCTGTTCTAACCCTGCAGGCAGTCTGTATGCCAGTAGGCATGGTTTATGCGGAAACGATGGCTAGTGAAGAAAAAGCACTCGAACAAGCTGATTCTCCGGATCTACCCAGTCTTTTAGAAACAATTGAAGAAACGAACCCACGTTTTTTCTTCCAACAATCCCACATGACAGGTACGGTCAATGAGCCGATCGACGTGACGATTTCTTCAGATCAAGAAATCTCCGAACTGCGTATTACAGTACCAAAAGAAGCCAAGTTTCTCAACGATCAGTTACCCGTTGGGCTGTCTATCCAGCCTGGGGAGCAGCCGCAGGAGTGGCATATCCGTTCCGTTCTACCCCAAAAAACCTTTGTCTTACCGGTCGTCTTTGAGAGCACAGGAACCTATGAAGTAGCCGTTCAAGAAGTGATTGCAACAATGGATATCTATGAACAAAAGTTGCAAAGTGACTTGGAAACGGAGTCTGGTCAAACTATCGATGAGCACTTGATCAAGGAAAATTCCGAGGATCACTCCGAGGAGTTATTAAATAAATCTGAAAGTGAGGAAGAGTCTCTTGACACTTTGGATCCAACATTTCCTTCTGATGCCGAATTCTTAGATAAAGAAATTAAGGGCACTGTCACTAATTTGTTACAAAATCCTACATTAGATTATACAAATAGAGTCAGTACTACTATCCCAAATTGGGAAATTATTACATCTACAACACCAGTTAACTTTTTGACCAGAAATGTGAACTTAATTCCTAGTACGTTTGATAGTAATGGTTGGACAACGTTATCAGATTCTTCATTTCAGCTCGGTAAGGGCGGTAACGGGAGAGCTTTGAATATTGATAGACGCTCAGGGACAAGAACGATTATGTTTGGTCAAACTATTGATACAATACAAGGTATGGAATATCAATTTTCCATACGTGTCCATTCTGGATCTAGTACAAACGTAGGAAATATAACCCTTACGGCATATGATGGTAGTGGTAGGGTTGCAGGTGTGGGGGCTTTAACTGCTGAAACCTTTAGTATCCCCCTTGATACCACTTATAGACAGTATTCAGTAAATTTTGTTGCGGAGAGTAGTCAAACAACGGTCAGTTTTCGTTCTGCATCATCAAGATATCATATTGTGGAAGGAACTAGTGTAAATCCTGTTCCTCGTGATTTAGTTTTAGAAGCTAGTCCAGCATCGGGTGGGACACCCGAATCAAGTTTTTCGTCACTAGAGCCGGGAACAAGAGCTGAAATTACAGCAAATACGAATGTAGGCTATCGCTTTATTCGTTGGGAGATTGTGAATGGGGATGGAGCTTTGATCGAAGATCTTACAAAACCAGAAACAACCTTCACCATGGGAAGTGAAGATACTTTAGTACGCGCGATTTACGAAGAGAATCAATCAGCAAAGGTTCACGTGTATCATGTAGATCAATTTGGCCATGAACTTGCAGAAACAGAAGTATTAGAAGGAATAATTGGGGAAGAATATCAAACTTATCCTAAGGAAATAAAAAACTATCGACTGATTGATACACCAATAAATGCGACTGGGCATTTTACCGAAGATATGATCGATGTGACTTATATCTATGAGACCACTAGAGTTTCACCAGTAGATCCTTTAGAACCAGAAACTGAAGTGGAACCAGAAAATAGACCAGATCTGCCAGAAGTCCAAGGTCTATTAAGCATCGATTTCGTTTCTTCCTTTAAATTTGGTTCACAAGCTATTTCGGTTCATGACCAAACCTATTATGCACAACCACAACGATTGTTGAATGGAGACGGGACGGTTAACGAGATAGAAGAAAGACCGAACTATGTTCAGATCAGTGATCGACGATCAGAATCTGAGCGCAATGGCTGGGAATTAGCAGTCACCCAAAAAGAACAATTTAAAGGAAAAGAAAACCAAGTATTGAATGGCGCTAGTATAACTCTGTTAAACCAACAAGTTGTTACTGCTCAAGGCGGAACTGCTCCAGAACTTCAATCCGTCCATTCCCTAATACCTGGAAATCGCCAAACATTGATCAAAGCTCAAGGTAGTGAAGGAATGGGAACTTGGATCTACCGGTTTGGTGATGCAGAGACGGCAAAAGAGAGTGTTGCACTCAATGTTCCAAAGGGGGCGAATCCAGAAGCAACTAGTTATTCGACAAAGTTGACGTGGGAATTAAGTAGTGTGCCTGACAATTAAAAAAGCATTCCATTTTCTCTCCTATTACTATAAATTTACAAACTTTGATAAATCAAAAAAATTGTTATCCAGAATGACGATCTAAATACTGTAGCTAGATCCATAAAAATGAAGACAAAGGGAAAGGAGAATGTAAGATGAAACCACTCTAACAAAGGATGAATATATGTGTCAGTTTCAAGAAAGAATGTCACATGACAAAAGAGAAAACGAAGAACTGAATGCGTACTTAACACAACAGTTCGAGGAACTGAATCAATTGACAAGCACGATTTCACTAGACAATTTTTGGGAAAATCTCCCTAAAATTATAGGGATCGATGCGAAACTAACACTAATGGCTGAAATGATTTGTTACGACTATAGTGAATTGCCAATAAAAGAGATTTTGCGGCTTGTAGAGACGGACTACCGTACGTATTTTAAGGAACTTTGTGGCAATGATCTGAGTACAAACAATAAATATTCGATGGTATTTAATGTAGTATAAATCTCTAAGAAAAGGAAACACCTAAGAACTACTTAGGTGTTTCCTTTTCCACTATCTTACCAAGATAACGATAAATGGTTGTTCGAGAAACATTCCATCGTTCGGCAATCGTCTTAATAGGCGTACCGTTATCTACTAGAGTCTTCAGTAGTTCCAAATCCTGAGAGGTTAACTTCTCAGGACGACCACCAAACCTTCCTCTTGCACGTGCAGCTTCTCGTCCAGCAGCTGATCTTTCCAAAATCAAATTGCGCTCAAATTCTGCAAATGCAGCGAAAAGGTGAAACATAAGTTGACCAGTGGAGCTAGATTTATCCATTGTGATATTTTCTTGAAGACTATGGAAACTTACACCACGTTCATTCAATCGATTGACGATCGAAATCAGATCTTCCATATTTCTTCCTAGACGATCTAAACGCCAAACTACGAGAGTATCTCCAGAACGAACAAAATCGATGGCCATTTCTAATCCTGGTCGATTACTTTTTGCTCCACTCATATGATCGGTAAAAATTTTCTCACAACCAAATTTGTTTAAACTATCTTCTTGTAAATCTAAATTTTGTAATCCAGTAGATACTCGAGCATATCCTATTTTCAAAAAAATCACTCCCAACTAAATTCTATTGTAACATAACTTTATCTATATAGATTAAATGAACATAGATTTTGATATGGGTTTATGAACACGGAATGAATTGATTTTCTGAAAAATAAGTCCAAAAAAGAGAGTGTCCAGAAACGGGTCATTTTCTGAACACTCTTTATATGAAGAAATAGTAGATACACTCTCATACTAGGTGAAAAATTATTGAAGGTTTGTCTTTCATCTTTAAGTCATATCCACACAATTCTTTAAAATAATCTCTATAATCATTTTCAACAATTCGAATGATCTCTTCATTTGAAAAGTCTTCAAACGGCATCAATTCAGTCAATAACATTAATTTGGCATCTATGCCCAAAATCTCAGGAAATTTCTGCCAAAAGGTCTCCTGCGATATACTTTCAATTAGTTGATTTAATTTTTCAACTTGACCATCCAAGTAAGTCGTTAAGGTTGTTCGCTCTGGCTCTGCTTGGTCAATCGCCGTTTGAAACTGTTTGATATAGTCATCCTTTGTTTTTAATTGCATCATTGTTTGTTTCCTCTTCTCTTCTTTCAACTTGGATCGTTCGTTGCGTATAACTTAATTTCTTCGCTAGGTCTTTGCCTATCATGATTTAATTCTCTTCGAACTGCTCTAACATCATCAACCAGCGTTTCGTTTTTCATAATAGATTAGGTGATAAAATAGCTGACTCATTTCCGCTCCTTTCTAGTCGATAGACTATAAATAATAAGTAGTAGAAAAAAGGAAAAGAGAAGGTTCCTCTTTTCCTTTTTTGCTTAATTGCCAGGCACGGCACTTAACTCCCAAATTAGGGTAGAAGAATAGGTGGTGGCTTCTGGATTCGCTCCTCTTGGTACATTCAATGCCACACTTTCACCCGCCGTATCTCCATCGCCAAAACGATAAATCCATGTACCTGCTCCTTCACTCCCTTGTGCGTGGAGAAGTGTGCGTCGGTTTCCAGGAACTAGGGTACAAGGTATAGATTGGAGTCCAGGTGCTTCCCCTCCTTGAGCGGTAATGACTTGTTGATTTGATAAACTCAACCTCGCACCATTAAGTACTTGGTTTTCTTCGCCTTTGAATTGTTCTTTTTGGGTGACCGCTAGTGTCCAGCCATTTCGTTCGTTCTCTGCACGTCGATCACTGATCTGAACATAATTTGGTCGTTCTTCCGACTCATTGACTGTGCCATCTTCATTTAGTAAACGTTGGGGTTGCGCATAATAGGTTTGATCATGAACTGAAATGGCTTGCGAATCAAAGTTGAAGGACGAAATAAAATCAATACTTAGGTGGCCTTGATCCTCAGGCAATTCTGGTTTATTTTCTGGATCCACTTCAATTTCTGGATCCAAAGGATCTACCGGTGAGACAGGCCCTACATCCCCAACGAGTAATGTCGTAGCCGGTTCAAAAGTGCCATCGTGAAACGTTAACTCAGTGGCTGGGTTGATATTTCCGCGAGTATTATTTGTCTCTGGCGGGTTAACAACTCCTGCAGCTACAGCTGATCCTTCGGAATCTCGTAAAAATACTTGTATTTCATCGTCTGTTGCTAAAGTGACATCGCTTAAATCAATGGTGAATCTTCCGTCTTGATCTACACTTACACTCTCAGTATTCAATGGTTCACCATTATGTGTGACTGTTACTTCAGCATCTTGTTCATCTGTATATCCTATTAATTTATTAGAATCAATACCAATCTTTTCAGAAGAAAATTGTGCTGCATTGGGCGGTATGATTGGGAAAACGTCAACAGGTGCGACACGAATATCATCTGGCCTACTTGGAAAACCATTGTTGCTAATTCCTCTATGGGCTGCTACTACCCTTACTTGGTCTTCCCGCTCAAGAAAATCATCTAATTCCACCGTAAACCAGCCACCACCAACTCTTTCTCCGTAGATATTAGTACCAATTTCATGGCCTACAGTTTGAGATTGAAAGTTACGAACAATTCCATCAGATTTTTCTACTTCAACTGATACAGTTACTTCTCCAGTCCAGGCAGAACGATATTCTTTTGCTTCAGGAATACTGACATGTCCAAAGATTTTCTTATCTGCTGTAGTTGGAACTCTTAACTCATCAACAACTGCTGCAGCGTTATTAGCCGACAGACGGGAATAGTCAGTAAAGCCATTAGAACCTAAAGAGGACGCTGAAGTATTGAATTCATTCGGTCGGTTTGTTGAACGAATGTTATTAAAATTTGATCCAGTCATTACAAAATCTAATGGATTCCAAGTTCGAAACGGGTCTCGATCCAAGTTATCTCCGTTGCGCCAGACAGCAAAACTAGTTTGTACAGCTGTAAATGTTGAACTACTCGAAACGTTGTAAATATTTCCTCCGCCAGGTCGAGTATTACGAAAATCAAAGTACTTAGGTGATGTTAAATTAATCGTACTAACACCAGTGTTAAATATACCTCTATTAGCTCCTCCGGTACGTCCACGGGCGATAAAAATTGTATTTCTTCCAGCACTAATTGTTCCCCGACCATCCATCGTTACCGCTGTTCCAAAATCAGCAATAATCTCCACTCGAGAATCTTCTCCAGTTAACTCAAATAACTGGTCATTTCCATTTGAGTATTCAATTCCTTGATTGTTGGAATTGTTGTTTGATTCTGAGGAACCTGCATTGTAGATATAAAACTCGCTACCTCCATTGACGATAATGCTATTATTGCTACTCCGCATACGAACTGCAGGGGCGTCTCCTCCAAATTTTTCTATTTTAACTATACTTCCATTCGTTATATTAAACGTGCATCCCCCATCATTTCGAAAACGTAAAGCAGCATTATTTCCAGAAACTGAATCTGTTACGATATGGAACTCTGATTGATTATCTACCGTGAATGTTGAGGCTTCACTGCGAATTAATAGTGCAGTTGTTCTAGTTGAATGGATTTTTAGCTTAGCTTGATTTCTTACGCTTATGTTGAAGTTCCGATCTCCATCACCTAGATAGACGACACCACTATCAGACCCACTATCATTACGATTACTTGAAATATTAACTTCTGTTCCTTCATCGGACACACTCATCCTTGATCTAGTACCTCCCATTGCAATTACAGTATCAGTAGAATACCAAGTTACTTTCGCTCCGTCTTTTATTATAAACTCACTTTCATTCTGTCTTGTCACATAGATATTAGATGTTGCATTGACGATAACTTGACTTTTATTTTCAATTGTTAGATATCTAGACGTAATTAATACGTTAGAAGATGAGGTTGTATATCTGTTTGTGCCTGAATTAAAAGTAACTCGCGCATTGACAGCATTCACTAAACCAGCAGTATTTCCTTGACCACTAGCAACATTTGAAAAGTTAACTGCCCAGTTTTGGCTATTAGTATTACTAGAAGAAATCAATGTTCCATTTCCTGTTCGGATAATTGTGATATCTTCCATAGTAAGGAAACTTCTAGCTGGGGCTGTACCTAGGGTAATACTACTTGAAGCAAAATTTATAGTGTTGCCCTGACCCAAAATAGTTAGACTACGAGTCAAATTGTTCATGTTCCCATTCACTGTGAAGCTATTATTTAAGCGAATGGTTCTTACGTGATTATTATTCATTGCATTCAAAAATTCCGAGGATGTTCTGACGATAACTGTACCAGAATCTAGTTCATTATTTACTGATGCAAAATCATTCTTGGCTTCAAATTTTTCGTAATCAAATGGTTCCGTTATTTCAACTTCATCAATTGAATGTTCATTATTATCCTCTTCAACTATTTTAATTATGGCAATACTATCTTGAACAGAAATTTCATATTCGCCAGGATCTTCAAATGTAACTTCTAATGAAAATGTAGTTTGTGCTTGATTTGCCCTGAGTACCCATTCTTGTGGCAAGCTACCAGGAACTACGGACAGTCCTTTAGGTAAATCATCTTTGGAAATTTTTGCTTCAGAAGGCAAAGAGATATAGGCTTCCGACACTTCTTGATCTGAAAAGAATTTCACGTTTATTGTTTCCGACACAGTCCCTGTCACCGTATTGCTCTCGAAGATAAATCGAGGCTCACTTTCTTTTTCAGCTTCAAGGTAGTTTTCTGCGAAAGGAAGTTCTACTTGTTCTAGTTCTCCTGTTTCCATAGTTGTCTCTGCGTAAACCATACCGACAGGCATGAATACAGCTTGCATGATCAAGATGGTCGTCCCTAACACAAGCATCGGTCGTCTGAATCTCGTGGTCATTTCATTCACTCCTTCTTACTGTTCTTGCTCGTTTGCTCTTTCTTTTTTTGAATCAGTAGATACAAAATGACACCAAGTAAAAGAATACCCAAGACGATTGAACCAATCATCCACCAATTCAAGCTTGTATCAATGGTCACATCCGCTCGATTCAACGATCTGGCTTCATCTGCTTCAATCGTAAATGTCTGCTCCCATACCCACTCTTCTTCACCAGAGGTTGCCTTCAATTTCAATAGATACTCACCACTTTGAAAACGATCGCCTTCTAACGAGATCGGAAAATCAAAGTTGGAGTTAGGCGCCATCTGCATCATTTCTTCACTGGCTTCATAGAGAACCTCGTCTTCTCCGATTCGTTGAACCGTTGCTTCTACCGCCATTCGGTTGACAAAGGTGGGCGTAAAGTTCTGGATCGTTGCACTGATGACATTACGGTAGTTTAATTGATCCGCGAATACATCTAACAAATCAAGATCCGGTTGAACCGAATCCCGGGAATTACTAACAACGACACCGACGACATAGGCAAATTCATTTTTAATTGCCACACCTTCTTCATTACTTGTCGTTTCTTCTTGTTCCTCTTTGACTTCCGTAATTCGTAGACCGCCAGCTAGAAATCCCTCAAACAACTCTTCAGGCATATGTAAGGGAACGGTGATTGTTTTCGTTTCATTTCCTGCTAGTTCAATGACACCCGACGGGTCAATCAATTCATCCAATGAATACATCAGACTATTGTCTGGGTCTTGAGCATCTTTCCCATACTCAACGACCCCATGCACATTGGTATACGCAGTATGTGGGGTTACTTGTACTTGAATTGGTTCACTACTGGCATTTTGTAGCTTCAATGCTAAGGTTTCTGTTTCTCCTGCGCCCAGATTCAAATCAAAATAACTAGTCGATCCTTCAACTTGGCTTTCAGGAAATTCAGGGGTGACATAAAAAGAGAGGGTTTCCTCTGCTTGAGCGACTGATGGGAAGAGAACAAAAAGTAAAGAAAACAAAGGAAGTAGCCACCAAGTGGCTTTCAGAGGACGATGATTTAAGTTTGATTGTTTCAATGGGTGTCTCCTTTCTGAGAAAAACAGCGCCACAAGTTTACTGTGACGCTACCGAGAGTTTCAAAACAAGTGCCTTTAAATGTCTTATGCGTCGTCTCCTGGTGTTGACGTTAACTCCCACGTTAGAGTTGAGGTATAGGTTGTCGCATCTTTTGCAGTAGAACCTGGAACAGATAGCTTGATCAATTCGTTTTCAACAACTTCAATCGTATCATCCGCAAACTTTGCATCTAGATCTGCTTGGTCTCCCCAAACAACGGATGATGCTCCAGCACCTTTGGTTTGGGCTGCTGTCATTACTGAACGTGCCGCACCATTTGGTAAAAGTTTTAATCCAGCTTCATGTGTTACTGGCGCATTTTCTTGATTGCTCCCTACATACTCCATGTATGAATCCACAAAAGTAATTTCTGCCCCAGTCAATACATTATTTTGTGTATTTGATGTAAAGTCAGAAAGACTTACTTGTAAGTCCCATCCGGCATTCGTTCCACGTAAATCTTGTACTTGCGCAAAGGAAACATAAGGAACTTTGTTTTCATCACCTTCGGTGCCACGTAGTTGTTGCATCTCTGCGACCATGTTATAAACTTGATCTTGGTTTGAGATCACTTGTGAGCCAAAGTTCATTGTCGCAGCTTTCATAATTGATAAAGGTCCAGTTGTTCCAGGTACTTCAGGATCAATTTCTACATCTGGACCTTCTTCAGGATCGATTGGTGGAATAACTTCTAGTTCGCCATCCTCATCGGTTGCGGCTGTGAATTGAACTTGACCTTCAGTCGTAACTTCTCTTGTCTCATCAGCAAACACAGAGACTGCGCCTCCGGCTAAAATAGTACTTGATAGTGCGGCGATTGTTGCTAAACGAATAAATTTCATGTGATAATTCCTGCTTTCTTTTAGTTTTAGGTTTGTATTTGTTTGTTTTTTCGTTTCCACAAAAGAAAAACGAAACTGATGATCAAAATTCCTAACCAAAGGAGCCTTGAAGATCCATTATCATTTGTTTGTGGTAATGTTCCACCAGGTTTTGCGACTTCCGTGATTGGTGGCCTCACAATACTTTCGGGTGGTGTTGGATCAGGTGTTCCGATGGGTTCATAGACACCGGTGAATCCTATTGTGCCATTTGTCTCAACTTGTTGAGCCTCTTGAGCAACAGCACTACTGGATGAAAAGGTGACGATCAGCAGTGCTGCAATAAACCACTTTATTAGTTTTCTAGACATGTCCCTCCCCCTTGGTATTTCTCAAAATTCTTCGTTTTTAAGGAGACGAAAAAAAAAGACATCCGCTCGCATCAGATGTCTTAAAAAAGTGATTAAATTAGGTTTCCAATTAAAGAAGATAAATAACATATTATCATTATCAAAAACGAAGGTTTTCGAGAATAAACATGCAAGAATAATCCTATAAGGACATTTCTTACTTTAGAAATAATAACATTTTATATTTTTTTAAAAAAACAATTTTTTCATAGGGGAGCGAAAAATTTGTTTTTTCTTTTTAACGTCTTGTTTAAAACCTGAGAGAATATTTTTTTATAAAGGCGTGTTTCGTTTAAAAACAAGTTCAAGTAGACTTATCGGATGATTATCAGGAGTTCATTAGACTATACTCTGTTGTCCCTGAAAGAGAATAACTTTCTGACCTAATTAATTGAGACAGATTATGAGAAAAGAGAAACCCATTAGATAAAAGGATTCCTCTTTTTTATTTATCGCTTAATTTTTTTATCATACGGTTGATCGTTTATGACACTTCAAAGAACATCGTCATGCTTTCCAGTAGCTAGTAACCATAATTCTAAAACATCGTTTTTTATTTCGTATACAAGTAGCCAATCTTTTTCAATATGCAATTCTCTAAGTCCTTGTTTATTTCCTTTTAACGCATGGTCTCTATACTTTTGATAAAGTATGTCTGTTCGTTGTTGGACAAGTAATTCTAAGACAATTTCTAGCTTTTGCATATCATAATGCTTTTTCTTTAGGGACTTGTAATTTCTTTTAAAAGTGGGAGTTCGCTTAATCTTCATCGTTTAAGTCTTTCATTAATTCAGCTACACTATCAAATGACTTATAATCTTCATTTTTCATTTCTTCTAATGCTTGCGCAAGATTATCTTTTCGTACAGTCATTTCAAAAGGAATTCCTTTTTCACGAACAACTTTAGTTAAAAATATTTTAATCCCTGTTGTCAAGTCAATTCCAAGAGAGTCAAAGATCTCTTTAGATTCTTCTTTTAATTCATCATCAATTCTAAAGTTAATTTGAGCCATTTTTCTCACACCTTTCATAATATAAGTATAACATCTTTGTATAGCGTTGTAAAGCGTTCACTTCGCATAAAAGGAGAATTATCCCCTTTTTTTCTTTAATCATTCCATCCGCCCTACTTCCTTATTAATTATTTAGTTTTATGTTCCACATTCTTTTCGGCTTACTAGTAGCCATATACGATTGCTGGTTAAATACTTGTAACAAGAAGTAAAACAAACACGGCGAGATTAGCCAAAAAGAAAAGCCTTAGAGTATCCTACTACTCTAGGGCTTCAGTGTTCACATGTTCTTTTTCAGCAAAACAATCATATCATGATTTGTTGTTTTTTTAAATGGTGACCTCACCTATCGTTTTCCTTTGTAAGCCCAATTATTTTAGAAATATTCATCATCTTTGTATCGATCAATTATTACCACTTCATCTATAACATCTTCTTTCATCTGTTTAGCAATCAAGCTAGGACGAATTTTTTCTAACCAATTTTGATCAGGTACATAGTCAAGAAAATTTCCGATTGTCGTTAGAACTATCTCATCACTAGATAATTCAACTAATCGTATAAACTTGAACTGTGGGATTGCTGCTACATAATTGATAATATTTTCATCGGTGTGTTCAAAAGACCCCATATACTTTAAGCTATTATTATCGTAAATATCGATTAATTTCATAATGTCATCTCCTATTAACTTTTTATTTGTAATTTAAGTTAGCGTATATATTCGCTTTTCGGA
Source organism: Enterococcus spodopteracolus (assembly GCF_030441955.1). NCBI lineage: Bacteria > Bacillati > Bacillota > Bacilli > Lactobacillales > Enterococcaceae > Enterococcus > Enterococcus spodopteracolus. The sequence continues at coordinate 12,403 of NZ_JARJHD010000023.1, forward strand.
ATATATGTGTTGATTTACCTTATCGAATGTATCTAAAACTCTACTCTAACCAGTAGATTGTATTGTCTGTACTAGGATATACTCTTAGTTTTCGTCCAGTTAGCTTTATCAAATCAAATAATAAGCTGGTAGGTAGTCCTTCTTCTTCCAGGGCATTTGATCGATAGCTATGATTAGTCATCAACGTGCCAGCAACTTTCTCATCTAAAACTCTTTTATCTATTAATAACTCGACTAATTCACTTAAAGATAAATAGACTTGCTGTTTTGAATGATTCCCATCGAGAGTTTTAGTCATAAATACCCAACTCCTTGGGATCACGTCTATTTTTTTCAGGGTAGATAGTTAACTTATCTACGTAAGATTCCGCTTCTTTAAGAGTCGGAAATTCTTTTATCTTCTCACCATTTTTAAACACGACATACTGTACTCCAATTAACTTGATTTTGTACATATAATCTCCTCCTATTGCTTCGTTTTTCACTTGATTCCGTCTTATGATACCTATTGCATTACTCCCTTAGATACTGTTATACTAAAGGAGCAATGCTTCGCTGTAGGCTATATTGCGTGCTTATCTTAACTACCCATTAAGATAGGCTTTTTTTGTTTTCTAAGACGTTACGAAACATGTCGTATCTCCCCTCCGATTAACTCATTAACTCTCTTTAACCATTCATTACTGGCTTCTTGTAGAAATTTATCTGCATTTTTATTTTTATAACCATGTAATTGTATGATTTTTTTATCTCTGTACTCTAAGGTGTAATAAGGTTTATCTAACTCAGTAGCCCTTCTGATAAATACTATTGTCGTTTCACCATTGGCATGGCTATTAATATAGCTACTCCCACCGACACACATCTCTAAAGATTTTCCTTCTTCGATTAATTCCTTTGCATCTTTTGGCAATAGAAATTGATAACCCTGAACTCTCATTTCTAATTCTTTTAGCTCTTTCGCTCGTTTAGCAAATTCCTTGCGGACAACTTCCCTTTTCATTGCATTCAACCTAGCTACTGCCTCGTCATGTGCTTTATAGATATCTTTGGGAAGTATGTGACTTTCACATAATGAAATATTCAAATCTTTTAAGGTGTTAATGTAATCTACATAGTATCTAGCATTCACCTTATGCTTAATCAAATAGTTTTGAAATCTAATTAAAGATAATCCATTGGGAATCTCATCTAACAGTTGAATTGACAAATATTTTTCAGCACCATCAATTAACTTACTCCCTCTCTTCTCTATCTCATTTTTTAATTCCCACGTGCTATATTTTCTATCGCTTTTTTTAAAAAATTCTTTATTCCTTTTTAACCAGTTAACAGTTACTTTACGCATATCTAATCTTTGCGCAATAATTTCCGAAGCTAATTCACCTGCCCCTATTTTCTGTGCAAATTCGATTAATCGTCGATACTTATAAATATGAGGTAACTCTTCTGGATATTCTTCTTCTAAGTCTAAATATCTTAATTCAGAAATTTCACCTATACGATTTAACCAATTATTTTGATATAAAAGTAGATACTGTGTACTATAGCTGAACATTGTTCCAGTATTTGTTAGACCAAATTCATAATGATCAATATTTCTAAGTCCAATTTTTATATGATTATCATTTGCTAACTGCTCTAGGTTTAGCAAGTAGCTTAAAAAAATTTGCTTTCCATTTTCAAATTTTGAAACGATTGTGTAAGTCTGTATTTCAATTCGCTTTTTCGTACAAAGAACAGTCATAAAATTTTCTTTTCTGTCGTAAAAAGTTAGTCTCGATTTTTTAGTTAACCTTTTCTCACGTACTTCATTATGGTTTCTTTCCGAAGCAATAATTTCTTTCTCCTTATTTTTCCATACGTACGTTGGCATTTGTTCATAGCACCATTCAAAGAATCCTTTTGGTGGTTTAAGACAATCTTTAGCATAGTCATTCGCATTTTGTATTTTTTTCATAGAAAATCTAGCAAACTTAATTGCTCTCCTTCCGGTGATTTTGTTTCTTTTTTAGGAACATGGTTTTCTTTTTCGCATTGCTTACTTACTGTTACTAATGGATTCGTTATGCTCATCTTTGGTTGCTTTATTTCAACTTCTTCACTCTTAAAGTAATCTGTCACCCACTGAAAAACATCATCATGGATAATTAGTGCGCACCCTCCAATTGCTTGCTTCATTGCTTGCGAGTAACAGTACTGCATTGCCTTTCTAATACTTTTCCCTTCCGTTAGAATCCCCTCTAAAAGCTCATTATCTACTTGTACCTGTTGACACAACCAATTGTGTATGATATCTTCCGACCTTGGACGTTCCTCACTCATTTCTTCCATCATCTTGGCATGTGCCTTTTCTATTAATTCATTCATTTCAATTCTCCTTTCTTATTGTGTGGTGCTTT
>NZ_JARJHD010000024.1:0-9321 GCF_030441955.1 Enterococcus spodopteracolus
ACACATCAATTCGACCTTATGCTCGAGCAAATGAAGAAGGTGCCAGTGAGTTAGTTCTTCCGGAAGTCATTCTAGATAGTTCTCATGTCGACAAGTTTCCGGAACGTCGGGTACAGACAGTGGATCTCAGTAGCCGTAATCCTCAAACGGTCGCAGAGTTACGCCAGTTCGCTCAGTACTATATTTCTAGCAATCAGGTCGGGTTGCCTCGTGTAAATCTGAAAGTGAAGTTTGCGGATCTGTACAGTGCGACTGGTGAGGAACAACATCGGCTGCTCGAGCAATTGGAGCTGTATGACACCGTCACCGTGGCTTTTAACAAGCTAGGTGTCAACGTCAATGCGAAGATCAATCAGACGGTTTGGAACGTGCTGTTAGATAAATACGAATCGATTGAGATTGGCGATTCAAGAGCGACATTGGGGTCCAATCAAAAAGAACAGGATCGCGATCATGAGGAACAGATCAATCGCCCCCCCATTATTGGCCCTGGAAACATAGCCAACGTTAGACCTGGCACAATTACAAATCTTGTTGCTTATGGTGGTTTTAGCCAAGTTCTTCTGCATTGGGATATGCAGGGACTGACCGTTCGAGAATATGAAATTTACGGCTCTCAAGAAAAAGGGTTTATTCCGGGACCAAGCAATCTGTTGGGGACTACAAATGTGAATGCCTATACCCATGGAACAGAAACCAAATTGCAATGGTACTACCGTGTTCGGGCAGTTAATCACCACGGTGTCGCTGGCAACTTCAGCGAGGAAGTTTTTGGGCAGACTGCCAATACGAAGGAACTAGATGAACTAGAAGGAATCTTGGACGATTTAAATGATCGGATTCTTCCGGAACTGGATGAACGTCTGACAGAGAACGATCAGCTTCTTTATGATTTAAAGCAGAACATTTTGCCGGATCTTGAAGGCCGGTTAAAAGAGCTTGAAGTTGAAATGGACATACTCACCACCGTTAAGTTGCCGGGACTTGAGCAGAAACTGATTGACAACGAGCTAGCTTTGAATGAATTGAACAATATTTCGTTACCTCTACTGGATGATCGCTTGAAGTCCGCCGAACAAAATTTCCTTGATGCACAAAAGCGAATCGATGATGCAATGTCTGATATTCGAGAGGTTGAGGATCTTCTTTCTGATTGGCAGTGGCAGGACACAGTCGAGATTGATGGTGGCAAGATTCGAGCAAACACGATCCAAGCCTTGTCGATTGTTGCTGGAACTATCACCACCACACAAATTAGAGCAGGGAGTATTGTCGGGAATGATTTAGCCATAAATACAATCACAGCCAGAGAAATCAACGCTCAAACAATCACTGCGAACGAGATTGCGACCAATGCGATTATCACAAGGCACATATCCACGAATGCGGTCACTGCGAATGAGATTGCCGCACGAACCATCACAGCAACGGAAATTGCGGCAGGAACGATCACAGGGACACAGATTGCGGCAGATACCATTCGAGGAAGCCATATCTTTGCTGGAACAATTACAGCAACAGAGATTTCTTCCGGAGCTATCACTGCAGTGAAAATTGCTTCTAATGCAGTGACAACAGTGAAGTTAGATGCTGAAGCTGTCACAGCTGCAAAGATTGCAGCAAACACGATCACAGCCGCTCAGATTGCAGCGAATACAATAACTGCAAACCAAATAGCCACAAATGCCATCACTGCTGATCGGATTGCTTCAAATGCCATTATCGCTCGTCACATTACCGGTAGCACAATTACTGCGGATAAATTGGCCAGTGGATCGGTAACAACCGCCAAACTTGCAGCAGGTGCAGTCACAGCCACGACGATTGCAGCACGAGCTGTTTCGGCAGATAAGTTAGCTACTAATGCCATTCAAGTAGGGTTCAACTCAATGGGAAACACCTTGCGTTTGACACCAACCACCTTGACCTTTAATCGATCTGCGAATATCCGCTTTATGGAACTGACGGGTACTTCTTTACAATTCTACAATACTGCAACTTCGAATATTGGTGGGTTTGAACGAAGTACAACTTCTGCTGGAAACCCTTGTGTTGCCTATCATGCTAGAAACAGCGCAAGCTTAATTCTAGGGCGCGGAACAAATACAGGAGGAATAATCCTTCTTGAAATCAGAGCAAATAGTGGGATCATTCAAATGTTTGGTAATTTGAACATGAATGGTTGGTCGATCACCAATCAATCTGATATCCGTCTTAAAGAAAATATCGAAGATACGATCGTCAATGGCATTCAAGAAACAAAAAGGATTCACATGGTTGATTTTGAGTGGAAACAGGGTTATCGAAATCAGAGTTCCAAGGTCAATATTCCGAGTGGGAAGCAGTTCGGAATGATTGCACAAGATGTTCCGTTTCTTCAAGCACCTATCGAAGAGGATGATCATTACTTGAGAATCGACATGAACAAACAGGTAAATCTGAATACAAAAACGAATCAAGAATTGATTGCGATTGTTGAGGACCAGGAACGACGCATTCAAAAATTAGAACAAAGAATGGGGAAAACAGCATGAGAATTACTCTTAAAAATGAAGAACTAAATGCAGCAATACGCTTTTTGACGAACATGAAAATTGAAGGAACAAGAAAAAATCGGCAGCGTTCAAAACTTAAAAATGCGCTATTAGATGCTGCAAAGGAACTGCATGAATCACAGATGGAGCTTTTTGAAAAATATGGACAAAAAGACGCTTCAGGAAAGCTGATTCTCAATGAAACACAAACAGGTTATGAGTTAAAAAAAGAAACCAGACAAGAATATGTCAAAGAAATGAATATTTTATTGGCAGAGGAAGTTGTCATTGATGGCGGTGTAAATGCCAAACTAATTGAAGCATTTGGCGAAACATTAGCCAATTATGAAGGTATTTTATCTGGTGAAGATGCAGAAATTTGCGACCGGCTAATGGATGAATTTGAAAAGGAGGAAAACCAAGATGTTAAAGACTAACACAAGTACTGATTTTAAAGGACAGGTAATGATTAACGAAACGATGGTCGTCTATCTCTCTGCATCAATTGATAAGGATCAAGGCATTTCAACTTCACCAAGCATCAGTATTCAAGATTCAGAGTTATACCAGAAGAACAAAAAAACTTGCCGTGAAGGAATTCAAGAATTTTTGAAAGAACTGTGGGCGTTAGAAGACAAAGATTGAAGGAGGACGAATGATGGAAAATCTCTACGTAACCAGTGAGATCACGTTAAACAAAACGGCGGAAAAACGTTCTTCTCCTATAACGACCAATACAGAGTTTTTCAGTTATGACCAACGTGTCGCAAAAAAGACGATCAACTTTCAGTTTAATGGGGAGCCTTTGGACCTATCGGAAGCCAATGTCATTTTGGGCTTTGACTTCGTGACTGCAGGACAGTCAGTCATTTTTGAAAGTGATGACGGCTCAATCAAAATTGTGGATCCCGCAGCTGGAAAAGTAAATGTGATGTTGCCAAATGATATCTATGCCTATACAGGGGACGTAGTGATTTACGTCTTTGTGGAATTTTCCAATGGTCAATCGTTAGACTATCCGGCATTTAGTACTGATTTCCAAGAATCTTGGTTAGACCAAGACTTGGAAGAAATGGCTCAGTTTTATGTAAAACGATTTGAGGATCTACGAAACCTTGTTCTAGAACAAGCCTCAGGCATCGATCAAGATTTGACCGAGTTTGAGAACCGAATCGATCAAATTGAATCTGACTTAGCAGCATTCGATATTGAAGCGCTGGTAAAAGAAATCGAAGGAGAGATAAGAACAGCTGTCGAAGACCGCTTAAGTGATATCGAACAGCGTCTTGAAGCTGCTGATTTTGTAACTGAGGAAAGTGTGGATCGAGTACTGGAACAGTTCATGTTTGGCAAACCTCTAATTCGAGAACAATTGCTTGATTTCACCGGGAAGATTCGAGCAAGTTTTGTTGAAAATGTTCACAGAGCCTCGGGAAATCTGACTACAGCAATGCCAAATTTTTCCGGTGCAGGAACAGAAATAACTCAAGGACAGTATAATACGATTTCACGAGATGACGAATCAATATCCGCCATAAGCAGTACTACATCTAACGGGCGTATGTTTGTTTTGTTTGCGTGGGATATAGTGGGGGATATGAAGAGACGATTTCCAGAATTATTTTCCTTTTTCTCACCACAAACAAGAGAAGAAGAACTGCAGATCGTTCAACGAGTGGTCAAGAATATACAATTTACTGCCTACGCTTTTATCAGTGCGACCACGTCTTACCCAATTATCGGCTATCGAAGACCACCGGCGAATATGGGAACAGCGTGGGAAGAGATGACTAGTCACGATGCAACTACGCCAGAACCTCTCTCTTTCCCAGTTGAACTTGTTACTGGACGAGGAAATGAAACAACGAATGCAAGTTTAGGAAAAGCAGTTGTTTATTTAAGAGGACCGGACCGACAAACGACTGGTCAGAACACTATTCGGGTACGCTATGCAAAACTGGAGTACACTGTTGCATTTCGCTTATCAGATCTATACACACCAAAAACGATCAATCAGATGGCAAACCCAACCATCGATATGTTTAATCACTTAGCCCAACGTGTTAACGAAATAGAAAAGAGAGGATGATAAAAATGGACGGACACAAAGCAATTTATGACACAAGGGATTTACAGGATTTGCGACCAATGTTTACACCGAAAGATAGAAAAGTATTTCACCCTTACACAGAAGTCGCACCACCAAATGATCCACACGTGGTGGTTATTGGTTTTGATTTTAATCGTCAAGGATGGAACGTGGTGAGTGCTGCCACACCAGAAGAAGTCGAAGAGTTGAAAGAAACAGCGGACACACTAGGTAGATCGGTTGTGCAATTAACGTTGCAAAATCTTCAACTAGCACAACAAGTAAGAGAATTGGCTCAAGGAGGGCAAGAAGATGCTTAATTTTGAGACGATCCAAGATTGGTACAATCGTGGCTGGATGACAGATGATGATGTTCACCAGTTTCTGGCACTTGGTGCGATCACAGAGGAACAGTCAAAGATAATTTTAGAGAATGAGGATTAGGTAGGTGACTTATGGAGGCATTAACCATAGCTGAGTGGATCGCAATTGTTTCACTGGCTTTTACATTGATTTTTGGTATTGCAAAATTTTATGCGATGTTCACGAAAATGGATCACACACTAAGTGAATTGAATGAGACCATCAAGGAACTTAAAAAAAATCAGACAGAATCTAGCAATCGGCTTTCAATTATCGAAGAACAAATCAGATCTATTTTTAAGCAAATTGGAAAGGAGAGAAAATAAAATGACTGAAATCTTAGCTGCTTCAAGTATTATTACACCACTAGTCGTCGGTGTCACAGGGTTAATCAAAACACAAATGAAGGATTACAAACTCTTACCCTTGATCAATGTGATTGCGGGTATTTTGTTAGGCGTGCTATACGCAGTGACTCTAGCACCACAAGATTTAGCGATCTACGCATGGGCTGGAGCTGTTTCAGGATTAGCCGCTGGTGGATTATTTGATTTAGGAAACAGTGTCATCCATTTAGATGAATAACTTAACAAGAAAAATGATAAATAAAGAAAAAGAGTAGCCAAACGGTTACTCTTTTTTATTAGAAAATTGGAGGAATTTACGATGGGAATTTCAAGTTTAGCAACAAGATATCAGTTTGAAAACTTTGGAACAAAATGGTCTGGCACTCGAACCAATGCACAAATTACAACGGTCGTGGTCCATCATCAAGCGGGGACAAATTTTAACAGCATGCCTGAAATCTGGCGAAATGTCGAAGCTTCCGCACACTATGGTATTGGTCCAGATGGGACAATTCGAGCATACATTGATGAAAATAAGATCGCTTGGCATGCTAATCGGGCGAATAATTATTCCATTGGGATCGAGTGCACAAACACGACAGGAGCGCCAAATTGGCAAGTGTCGGAGAAGACTATCGATTCGTTAGTCCGTTTAATTCAGGATATCGAGAAACGACTTGGGAAAAAAGTTGCAGTCATTGGTCATAGAGATGCCCCTGGCGCCGCTACTGTTTGCCCAGGACCATTCTTGTACTCAAGACTAGGTACGATTCGAAATCGAGTGAATCAGACCAATAATGTAAATACTGTTCAGAATCAACCGCAGACACATGATCAAATTATTTTAGCGAGCCAGCCAAAAATCATTGGTAATTATGTAGGTAAGTTAGAAGTTTTTAACGAGTTACGACTAGGTACATTCCGGATTGCTGGATGGTTGGTTCCGCAAAATGGTGCAGCTTATTTAAATCAAGGATATGTCTTCTGGATGGATGCCGACAATCCGGATGTTGAAATTGGACGTTGTAAATCAGCCGGTATTATCAGAGATGATGTGAATGCAGCATATGGATTACCTAGCGGTCTACGATTTGGTTTGGATGGCACACTAGATATCCGTAAATTTGCAGGAAAAAGGGTCTTTCCGATGTTACGACGAACAAACGACTCTAACGGAAATACGATCAATGGACAAACAGTGGATATTCGTTTTCCAGAGTATGTTTTGACTATTCCTAAGCGATAAAAAAATATCCCCTCGTTTTGAGGGGGATACATAATTAGTATATAGCAACTGTTAGGTTGTGTAATTTTTATAAAGATTGTAAAATGATATTATGACAATTTGATCGGAGACTAGGTCCATGCAAGAAGTATATTTGTTTTTTGATGATTCAGGAGTTTTACATAGGAAAGCACCTAACAGATTTTTTGTATATGCGGGGTATGCTTTCTTTAATAAAGAGAGCAAAGAAATTGCGAAAAGAAAATACAAGGGCGTGGTTAAAAGGATAAAAAAACAAAAAATGATAAACGGAGAATTGAAAGCTTGCGTATTAGAGAGAAAAGATAAGTATGAGTTATACCGAGTTTTAAAAAATGAACATAGTATGGGCCTAAGTGTGGATATAAGCAGAGTACAAGATAGTATTTTGGATAATAAGAAATCAATACATAGATATAAGGACTATGTACTGAAAAGGTTAGTCAAGGAAAAAATAAACTTATTTATTAATAAAGGTTTATTAGATCCTGAGGGAAATTTAAAGTTATTTATATGTGTTGATGAACAAGCAACAGCAAGCAATGGTTACTACAATTTTGAAGAATCTGTTTATGAAGAATTGAAGAATGGAATACACAATTTTAATTATGGAGTATTTTATGAACCAATTTGGCATGGAGCTCTTGAAGTGGAAGTTAGTTATTGTGATTCTAAATGTAACTACTTAATTCAAGCTAGCGATATTTTGGCAAATAGATTATGGACATCCTTTAAAATTAATGATCCTGGGATGAGAAATATGCCTCAGCATTCATGTTTAAGATTGCCATAAAAGTTATATTTTTATTTGTAATATACTTGCATTTATTTGTTGACTGATTTATGATATGGTTACAGATAGAACTATTCTATACTGCCGACACGGGAGATACGATAATAGCTATTAAGCGTAATGGAAGTACGCCGTACTCTGTGGGCCACTCTTATCAGAGTGGTTTTTTTATTGAATATATATTTTTATTAGTTTAATAAAGATAGTGGACAATCTTAGGAATCTTACTTTAAAAATTATAATGTATAAAATACATTGAAAAGAAGTGAAGATAGTGGCAAATGTGTTGAAAGTAGCGAAAAATCATGAAAATTTGATTTGTGAATATACCCCATACGCAGAGAATACATCCTTTATTTTTGAAAAAATAAATCAGGATGGCTCTTATACTGTAAAAAGAACGTTTACCATCTCAAATAATGAGATATTAGAAGATAAGGAAAATTCTATTGAATTTGAAATTGGAAAAAAAGATGGAGACTATTATCATTTAAATAATAAAGTATTAGGAATAGAACACAATATTTTTATTTATGAAGATATGAAGACGGATATATCTTATTTCGTAGCGCATGAAAATATATCTATAATGAAAAAAATAGATGATATACTCGATGAAGATTTATTTATAGGTGGTAAAAACGGAAATTTACCTGAAAATATTTTTGAAGAATTAATAAAAAAATTTCCAAATAAACATGAATTGTATCTATATTCTTATATGAGAATCGGGGTTCTAATACAAGATTATTTATTAACTAAAAAAGAAAATCATATTGTCTACGAAAATTATATGTCAAAGAAAAATAAGAACACTTTTATTACAGATCATAAAGATATAATAACAGAAAAAGAAATAGCAGAAAACGAATACTTAAAGTATCTATATATAAAAAATAAACTGGTAAAAATGTTAGAAAATGAAACTATTTATTCAGAAAAAGATTGGCAAAATGAAATTGCAAAGATTCTTACTCTTATTTTTCCAATGTATCAATCAGTTGTTGAAGAACCAGTCATAAAAACTGATGAGGGTGATAAAAGACCTGATTTTATTTTTATTGATGTAAACGGAAATATAGACATAGCTGAAATAAAAAAATCATATAATATTCCTATAATGACAAAAACTCAATATAGAAATAACTATTATGCTTCTAAAGAACTAACAGGCACATTAATGCAGATAGAAAAATATATTTATCACCTATGTAGAACTGCAAAAAATTCTGAGAAACTAATAAAGAACAAAATATTTAATCAAACTCAAGAGGAACTTGACATTTATATAAGAAATCCTAGGGGAATAATTATTTTAGGGAGATCAAACAAATTAAATGCAGATCAACTAAGAGATTTTGAAATTTTAAGAAGAAAGTATAAACATATTGCTGATATTATTTCTTATGATGATTTAGTTCATCGACTAGACTCTTTATTAAAGAAATTTGAATATAAAACAATATAGATTGTTGCGTATCTAAATTAAACTACAAAAATATTTTAAATTCTAAAAAGGACTTATCCATCTAATTATGAATAGGTCCTTTTTTACGTTCGTCAATTAATTTTAGCAACTCGTTTATATTCCGAATCAAAACCTAACCATTGATAATATAGCGAGTTTTTCTCTGATCAAAAAAGCACATGACTTGAACAATAAATATAAATAATACTTCCAAATAGTCATTGTCAATTTTTTGAAGACTCTTAAACATAAGGAAGTGCAGGTATTATCCAAGTACCCATGATTGCAACGCCTAGTATTAATAGCGAAAATAGGATACAACATATCATGAATACGCTCCAATTCGATTGATCAACATCAAGTTTTTTTTGATGAATTATCCAACCGGTTGTAAACATTGTGAAACTAACAAAATATAGAATTAGAATTAAGAAAATAAAAATCACCTCAAATAATAATATAA
>NZ_JARJHD010000025.1:0-9189 GCF_030441955.1 Enterococcus spodopteracolus
AAACAGGAACTTATGTTTCTGTGTCTGTCACGCTAAGAGGCAGGACTGAGACAGAACTTTTCCCGGTGACAGATTACAACAATAAGCCAATTGCTAAACCGGATGCAAGTCAGATTAATAACTCGGTCAAGCGTTGTTTTGTTAAAGCTTTAGCTCTCCATGGGTTAGGATTACACGTTTATCAAGGGGAAGATATTCCAGCTCCGCCAAAAATTGATACAAAAAAATTGAATATGCTTGAAGAAATAATTAATAACTTTAATGGAGAAATGGGCGAAGATATGGTACCTACATTAATCGAATTTGTTAACGAACAGACTGTTAAACGGAATCTAATTGCTGAGAAAGTAAATGCTCTTGAGGATTTAACTTATGAACAATGCGGATTGATGGAAAGAGCAATTGCTAAAAAGCGAAATGAATTAAACAAGAAGAAGTGATGTAAGTGTTTAATTCAATAATCGATTCCTATTCAGCAGTTCTTAGAAAGTTCAAAGGAAAATACATTGCCGCAACAATTAACGAAGAAGTAAACATCGAACGTTTAAGAACAATGTACGAAGGCTATGAAGGTGATCGGATCATTGAAGTGCGTTTTATCGATCCACGTCGCTTCACAGCCCAGCAAAGAAATTTCATCTATGCGCTCATAGGGGATATATTCATCGATACAGGCACGCCAACAGATTTCTGGAAGGAATTCTTCTACTTTCGCTTTGAAGGTGTCACAGGGCGAAAAATAAGCCTCAAGGACGAATCGGATACAACTGTAAGTGACGTAAACATCCTAGCAAATATCATCTTAGATTTCATCTTTGAACATCATATTCCATTCAAAGAAGGTTATGAGATTTTACCAGCGAATCAAGAATACTATTTCTACAAATGTATTACCAAAAGAGTTTGTTGTATCTGTGGAAGAACAGGAGCTGATATTGATCACTTCGATAAAGCGTTGGGCAGACGTAAACGTAAGAAAATTGATCATTCAGAATACACTTACGCAGGACTTTGCAGAATCCATCACACGGAAAAGCATCAACTAGGCGTGACTAATTTTAAAAATAAGTACCAAATCAAAGGGATTAAGTTAAACGAAGAAACAATTAAGAAACTTGGCATAGGAGGATAAAAAACATTGGCTGATAACAAGCGATACTACTATTTAAAACTAAAAGAGAATTTTTTTGATAGTGACGAAATGATTCTTCTTGAAAGTATGCCAGATGGCTATATATATTCAAATATTCTCCTCAAACTCTATTTACGAAGTCTGAAGCATGAAGGCAAGTTAATGTTTAATGACAGAATTCCATTTAATTCTACTATGCTCGCAACTATCACAAGGCATTCTGTAGGAGTTGTAGAAAAAGCGGTTCAAATTTTCTGTGATTTGCAACTTATTGATGTATTAGATAACGGAGCAATCTACATGTCAGATATTCAAAGTTTTATTGGGAAGTCCTCAACAGAAGCTGATAGAAAAAGAGATTATAGAAAGAAAATAGAAGAAGCAAAAAAGAATTTAATAACAGGAGGACAAATGTCGGACAAATGTCCGGACAAAACTACACCAGAGTTAGAGTTAGAGAAAGAGTTAGATATAGAGAAAGAGTTAGAGAAAGACAAAGACAAACAAGATGCTCCTGAATTAAAACAGTATTCGATTCAAATATATTCGTATATTGAAAAAAATGGGTTTGGTAGTCCTTATGGGAATACTATGGGGGATAATATCAATTTTTGGTTAAAAGACTTGGAAGAAGCAGGCCTAACCATTGAGCAAGCAGATGCTTGGATGATCCATGGTGTAAATACAGCAATTGAAAATAATAATCGTCGATGGAATTATCTAGAAGGAATCCTTAAGAATCGTTTTAATAAACGACTATTTAGTAAATCTGCCATTGAGGGAGAAGAAGAAATGCGAAAAAGTCAGCAAGTAAAATCTATAAGTCGGAATTATCAAAAAAATGTCCGTCGTGAGAAATTACCAGAATGGGCAAATAAATCGCAAGAAGAAAAAGAACTTGATCCACAACAGAAAGCAGAAATTGATGCACGTTTCGAAGCTTATTTGGCACAGAAAGCCCAAGAGGAGAAGGAAAATGACTGTTAACCAACTTATTGCACAACTTGAAATGATGCGTGTCGAAGAGTTAAGACGAAGTTTAGCTTATGACGATGAGTGGCTCAATGCGTTCCATACGGGACGTGAGAGCGCACTAGCACACGTACTAAAAATAATATCGGAGGCTCAGGAAGAATGTTAGATATGCGAATAGAGGACTATCGGATCGCAACTACAAGCGATTGCAAAAATATCGTTCTCTCACGTGTCGTATGTGATGAGTCTGGAAAGATCCAATATACCGAAAATGCTAAAGGCGAGCAGGAAGAATCGACTTCCTTTATTGGTTACTATCAAACACTGACTATGTGTTTAAGAGCCATACAGCGTGACTACGTGCTGAGAGAAGGTCACGTGATAAAAAGTATTATCGAGTATAAAAAGGCGCTTGAGCGTATCACTAGACAGTTTGAAGAGGTATGCACAATCGAAGGAGGATCGAATGAGTTTATCTAAACAAGAAAAACGTTTATATCGAAAAAAGATGATGCAGATAATGAGAGGTCGATCCGTTGAGGATCTAACAGACGAAGAGCTTAAGAAGGTTCAGGTGATACGAGGCTTCATTGATTATGACACGATGGACGACTCACACCCTCTGCAAAAGATGAATTTTGAAACATTCACCTATGAAGATTATAAGAGGCTACGAAAAACTGGTTACACTGTCAAAGCCATTAAAGAAGCACTTGGCGTTGGTGGTTCGGTTTGGGCCAAGTGGCGTGAACAAAATATTCCAGATAAAGAAAAAAATCAGTATATAAAAAGAAATCAAAAAAGGAAAAGAATCGCCGTATATCACGATGGAAAAATCTTAGTTCAGGGATTATGTGAAGATATCGGTCGGGAGCTAGGATTGAAGCCAAGCACGATATATACGTATGCAAAAAGGGAAACGACAGACGTTAAGAAACGAACATTCAAATACTTGGAGGAAGAAAAATGAAAAAACTAATAATGTTAATTGTGACTATAGGTATGGTTTTTAGCTTATCAGCATGTCGTCAAGCTACGAAAGTGTCTCATAATGTAAGCCAAGAAGCAGATAACTTCAATGTAATTCGCCGTGTCGCTGTTATGAACACATTATCTAACACAGTAGAATTTGAGGTTATTGGAAGAATTTCGGTAAATACTAGTAACTCTGAAAAACTTGAGATACTAGTCGAAACGGAAGAAGGAGTTTATAAAAAGCATTTAATCAATATGACTCAGTTCAACATGTACGTGATAGAAGATCTTGTAGGCGCTGAAGTGAACCAATACAAATACGAAGTCAACTATATGCCTGAGAGCATTGTGCCTTTCACCATTACAGAAAATAAGTAGGAGGGACAGCAAATGATACCAAAGTTTCGAGCGTGGGATAAAGAAACACAAGTATTAATAAATGTTTTAGTTATCGATTGGCTTAATGAATTGGTGGATTTAGAAGGTGGACGAATTGACCGCCAATTTGATGAAGTTGAACTCATGCAATCCACAGGGCTGAAAGGATATATGGATGATTCATTCAATGATGACGGAGAGAAAGAAGTTTTTAAAGGCGATGTAATTGATATCTTTTGGGAGGAATATGTAGCAGGATTCTACCAAGAAAATCATTTGATGGGAGTTGTTGATTTAGATGAAACTGGAACAGCTTGGATAATTAACAAGGCTAAATATGATTATCACAATCCGCAGACAATACCAAACGAAATAGATGGAATGTCAATCTCAAGAAGTTTACCAACCGAAGATGATTTAGAAGAGGTATTCTTGCACGCATTCAATTTAACAGCTGATGATATAACTATTTTAGGCAATATATACGAGAATCCAGAGTTATTGGGGGACAGCAAATGAAACGAATATCGATCAGTAAAGCCATTCGTCGATTAAGAAGTTATCTATACGCATGCGCTACTGACGAAGAGCGAAAAGGCATAGAGAAAGCTATTACTATTTTGGAAAATATGGAGGAAGACAGCAGATGATACTGAAGTTTCGGGCATGGGATAAGAAAAACAAGACAATGCATGAAGTTGAATTAATAGATTTTAGCGATAATATAGGCTATTTATCCATAGAAAACGGTAGAGGTGATTGGTACAGCTTTGAAGTCGATACCATACTCATGCAATCTACAGGACTGAAAGACAAGAACGGTGTAGACGTTTATCAAGGCGATATTATCAAATGCACTAGTGGTTGTCCTCATGAAGTCATTTGGTTAGAGGAGTATGGTGGGACGTTTATCGGTGGTATGCCAGCATGGTATCTTTCAGGTCTAAATAATGGCTATTCTTGGACGGGGGAAGAAGAGGTAATTGGAAATGTATACGAGAATAGCAATATATTGGAGGATGGCGTATGAGCAAAAAAGTAGTAGCGGCTTTTAGATGTGTAGAAAAAAATGACGAGTGGAAAATCGAAAAATGGACAGAGGCAAATGATACAGAAGATATTATCTGTGCGGGAATGATCATTGAATATCTTGCTAATAAATATGAAGTGACGCCAGAAGAAATGGCGGAAACTTTATTGAAAAACATTAGCTCATCTCCAATGGAATTTGAAGATAAAGTGAGGAATAGCGATGAGTAAACAAGAGTTGATTGATAAATATATTGCAGAAATAACTAAATTAAGTGCATATCGTCCTAGAATAGGTCCAAGCATAGAACAAATTCAGTTTAGTCTCTATAGAGAATTTATTAATGACTTAAAAAAGCTAAACGAACCGCAGAAGCCAGTGGTGCCGAAGTTCGTGTCGGAGTGGTTTGAAGATAATAAAGATGTACTGGATTTAGCTATTTTTATGGCAATCAGAGAATTAGACGATGAAGAATGGCAACACAAGACAGATTTTGAGAATTGGTTAGATGTTGTTAAAAATAAGCCAATCGAAACCCTCATCCGCATGAAAGACGGCTACGAGGTCAAGAAAGAGCCGATGTATTATGTTTATTTTCCAGAGATAACTGTATCACCAGGTATTGAAGAAGCTTATCTAATGAAGACTCGTAATGGAGTTGAATTAGCCGATAATAATGACTTCGACGATATGAAGTTCACTGAATCAGAAATAAAAGTAATCGATGAAAGATACTGGGCGTTTGCTGTGCCAGTGGAAGAGGTGTCAGAGAATCATGGAATGTAGAAAGAGACCAGCAATTGTAGAAGCAGTGCAGTTCAACTCTAGTTATTCGAAAAATTGGAAAGAGTGTCATGATTTCATCGGTGGTTTTAGTGGCGAACGTAATTTTATTGATGAAACTTGGCGTGAAAAAAATAGAAGCGAAAGAATACCTTGTGTTTCCACAGACGATGGAATAAAACAACTTACTAATAAAGATTACATTGTAAAAGATGAGTTTGGGCACTTTCATATATATAAACCAGATGTATTTGAAAAAATGTATGAGGTGGTAGAAGGATGAGTGAATTAACTAAAGAATTAGAACAAGATAAAGCTTTTATAGAAAAAGTCGCAAACAGAATCTATTCAGATACGGATGATATAGAAAGCGTTATGTCAGAGCCTGAATGGATTTGCAAAATGACTGATATAGCTGATAAATATATTACACGTTTTGAGGCATCTTATAATTTTGCTAATAATCTTGCGGACGAACTATTAGCTTCTAATATCTAACTCAACGACAACCAGAAAGTCGTATTGGAATGGTTGAAACTAACTGCACCAACAGGAAAGCCAATGCAAGTTGTATTTTGGATGATGAACAATGCAGCATGGGGTCATCTTGATGAATTACGGGATCCTTTGCTGGAGTTAACAGACGATCAGCAATTCGAAGTCCTAGCAGTATTCGCTCAATGGGGATTGGAACAGGGGGAGAATCCCAATGGAATCAATTGAATTTTTAAAAGGATTACAGCAGAAGTATAAGCGTGGATGGTATAGAAAAGGAAACACTCATAGATTTTTATTTGCAATAGATCCTAGAGGAATGTTGCTCTATCAAACGAAAACCGCAGTTAAAAAGAACTCTAATCAAATTACAGGAGTTCATCCAGATTTTGATAAGTGGTTTAAAAAAGCTGAATATGTTGGATTGGAACTGGAGGAAGCGTGATGGAAAAAGATAAAAGTTTAATCATATGGAATAAAGACGGATCAACAATGAAGTTTGAAAAGGCAACAAATTTTCAGTGGACTTGGCAAAATGACACAATTACTTTTGAGTATTTTGGAGTAAGTACACAAGTAAAACGAAATGCAGTATTTTTCATTAAAAATATTGCTGGCTATGCGTTAGAACAGGAGTCAAGTGATGAAAAAACGGCAAAAAAATAAACAATTTAAAAAGCAATTAATCAAAAATGGTTATCCAAATAAAAAAGTGGAACTTTATTGTTCAGAATGCGGAAACAGCTTAAGTTTTAAAAATGAATATCATAAAAGATACATGGCATGTAACAAATTCTGCTATGCGCATGGTGTGGGCTTGGATGGGGCGATTTTCTATGATGAGGAGGAATTATGATGGCAACTAAAAAAACATATACAGTTGAAATTACATGTGATGTTTGTAAAAAGAAAGAAACTATCCATGAAGGTGATCCACAAGGCATTCTTCCTGTAAAGAGCGCTGTTAGAGAAATAGGGTTTTTAAATGAGCGAGGACACCTCACTAAAGCGGAAGAACAATCGTTGTTATTTGAATCTTTAGATTTATGTCCTGAATGCCGAGAGAAATCTCACGCAATGATAATTGCTAGAATTGCTCAACCATATACTACTATTGCTAGATATTCGTTTTTAAGCAATAAAGAGCTGGAGGAAGCAGAATGAACGTAAATGAAGCTTTAGAGTTATTAGAAGATATGCCATCAGAAGCAATGTTATATTTTTGGGTAATTTCAAATGGTAAAAAGTGTTTAATGACTCCATCGAAATTCAAATTAAATCCCGATGGAGATAGAGTTGGAATTGAAAGCGAGATAGTTATTGCAATGGATGCGGAGAAGCCGTAATGAAACTAAAAGACGAATTTTACACTGATACTTATGGAATTGGTGGCTTGATAATGGATCTACCAACTAAAAATACTATTAAGCAAGAGGAATCAGAATTTAAAGTCGGCGATATGGTTCGTTGTACAGCAGAAGAGTTCATTTATCCAATTAGAGGGTATGTAGAACGTGTGTACAATCATTCAGCAGTTATTCGTATTGAGAATACGATGGAGTGTGACAAAGAACTAGCAAAGAGCAAATCGAATGTTGCAGTGGCTCGATTAGTGGATATGGAAGTTATAAAAGCTTAGTTTTGCTCTTTAAACTACCTTACAAATATGAGTATTTTTCCACAACTGGAAGGAGAAGGAACAATGGCAAACCCTTTGGAGAATATAGATGCTAAACAAACAAGAAAAAATGCAAGGGCAGTATTGAACAACTATAGAAATTTAGAACGTTTAGTCGGACCAGTGAAAGTGGACTTTTCCGTGATGATGATTACTAAGAAGTTTAAACCTATAAATGACAGTCAAAATGAAGAAATTATTGAAGCAGTAAGCATTCGAAATTCGGTTATTGATGCGTTAGTGCGATTAAGTAAAATTCATTTTCAAGTTCTTTATTATAGCTTTTGTTTTTCTAATAAGATGACCATGTATCAAATTGGGGAAAAGTTAGGATATTCTGACAGAACTGTTGAGAGAATGAAATCCGTAGCTTTGATCGAATTCGCTGAGGCATATAAATCGGGTGAACTTATTTCACGTACAAAATAAAAAAGCCGGATTCCTCCGACTTTAATTAATAATTCTGACACAATTATTATATCATAAATGGAGGAATCAATGGATGGTACTTTTCGATGTAAAGAAGTATGAGACACCAGAGGCAAAAGATGTGGATATGGATCGCACAAAACATAATGTTGGTGTTTTTCTTTCAGCATATCTGTCAGCTAGATGTAGGATAGGTCAACCTCGGGAGCCTAAAGTAACAGCATCTTACTCCTTGGTTCCACCTTCTACAGCAAATAATACATTTGAAGCAGAACGAATGATGATTGAGAGAGAGGAAGCGCAAGAAGAATTTGAGTACTTGCACAAATTATTTGTTCGTGGCTATTCAGCGATTCAGCATCCGCATAAACCTGATGTAACAGAGAGGCGGAAAAAGATATTCTATGATCGCTATATCAATGGTATGTCGATTTATGTAACTGCCCAAAGAAATAATACGAGCGAAGAATCTGTAAAAGCAGAATCAAACAAAATCATCATTCAATTTGCTTCTTCACTAGAACTGGTTGCTTTTAAGTAGCCAGTTTTTACACTTTTACTACCCATTTACTACCCAAATGCTTTCCTTTTTATACCTTTTTTATACCAATCAACTACCTAGAAAATGATTTATTATGATAGTGTCGAAAGATTAGGAAACAGGACATCGACAAAAACAATTTGAAGGGAGGAAATCTCCCTCATCGTTGTAATTAAGCTTCGATAGACAGCAACAAATAAACTAAAGGATGTGGGGTTCAGCTCCTACAGATAGTTCATATGTTGCTGTCTATTCTTATTATGTCGCTGTGGCGGAATAGGTAGACGCAATAAAGGGTGAATTAGAGTAATCCATGCAAGGTGCAAATCCTTGCAAGCGACTTTGAGATTGAGCAGTAGTGGAGGCAATCTGACCTATATACCATTCTATAGCTACTGCAAGAGGAATGGGCAATCTCATAATTAGGGTTTACGGTGATCCCAAGCTACTAGTTAGCAAAATCGTAAAGAGTTATAACTGCATCTCATTGCTGAGGTGTAGTTTTTACATATGAGATCACTCATTGAGTGGTCTTTTTGTTTTATATAAGGAGGTAAAGCTTATGTTAGCGTCAGTTGATTTGGTACTCAACGGAATCGTGTATTGTAAAAAAGGCATGGTAGTTCAGCTCAAAAATAAGACAGGGAAATATTCCACACTAAGTCGAACCTATCAAGATGGAGAGAAACAAAAAACAATTGAATTCAAAGTAAGTAATGAATTAATGCCTCTGTACTTTGAGTAAGCGGACTTTTTATTCTGGAGGGAAATCA